>CAVINS010000003.1:40612-78708 GCA_963643925.1 Bacteroidaceae bacterium | reverse complement strand
CGTCACGTTCAGTGTCTTCTGTCCGGTATACTTGAAACGCTTGGTCTTCATACCGATGTAGGAGAAGACTAGCGTCAGGTTCTTCTCGTTCTTAGGGATTGCCAACGAGTATTGGCCATTCATGTTGGTGATGGCACCGCCCAATGAACGTTCCTGCGAGTTCATGATGTTGATGTTGACACCTATCAATGGTTCCTTGGAGCCACCGAAAAGTTCGGTCACCGTACCGATGACGACTTGCTGTGTCTGTGCCACCGCTTCCCCCACAGAACAGAGGAGCAGGGCTACAACTATATAAATATTAGTTAGCTTCATATTGGTCGATTTACTGATTACTTAAGAAGAGACTCTATGAAATGGAAACAACCGTCGCCGTAGCAGAAGGGGAAGAGGTCGTACGTGTCAGCCACCTTCACCGTTTGGGTTCCCTCCTTCAGCTTAATGGAAAGGGAAGTGCCGCCATCGGTGTAAACGATAGTCCTTCCGTTATAGTTGGTATATTCACCGCTAGACATCTTTGAGCCAGGGTAGCAGGCGGATGCGATGGAAGTTGCCACCACGAAATAGTTGCTGAGGTATTTCTTCAGCGCTATCTTCTCTTGGTCAGTAAGCGGATTGTTGGCGTTCACCAATTCCACGGCATAGTCGTCGTAGATAACCAGCTTGGCGGCTTCAGGAATCTCGTTGTTTTCCAACGCCTTCTTCAAGGTCTCGTTGGTGGGGATGAATGCCACGGAACGTCCGGAGAGTCCTGCGATGGTCTTGCCGGATATCATACCCGCCTCACGGAGCAGTTGTGCGAAGCAATAGTAGGGATAGCGCGAGTCCTGACAGGTAGCCAGTTTCTCTTGCATGCTGCTGCCCGTTCCGTCTTCGGTCTCGGCTTCAAACAGTCCGCCTTCCGAGCCTGTCTTGTAGGTATATGTCTTTCCATTGGCCCAAGCCTTGCCATTGTTGGTCACTTCGTCGAACTCCACGAAGGGGTCGTAAGAAGTCGCTCCCGGTTCAAGGATACCGTTGTACTGTGTGCTGCAGGTTATTTTGCCGTCCTTCACGAACCAGTAGCAGAACGATGACTGAATGGGAACAACCTGGGTGCCGGTCGTTTGCAGGGTCACATCCTCACCCATCACGGTGTGGGCACGGATGATGCGTTGCAGTTCGTCGGAACCTACAGATTCCCAAACGTCATCTTCTTTTCGTTCAAGCCTGTTGCCTTCGGGATAGACGTTCAGATAGATACCCTCGTTCTCGAAAGTAGAATTCTCGGGGATAAGCAAGGTGTACTTCTCGTTCTCCGACCCAAAGGAAGAGAGCAGTTCAGAGGTGTTCATCGCATAGAGGAAGTCGATGAAACGTTTCTCATGGAATGCCGGACCTGACACCGAGTTGAACAGGATCGGAGTCTGTATCTTGTTCAGTCCGTAGAAACTACCGTTGACACACATCTTACGTACCACGTCCGATGCAAAGGGATCGAAACTATACTTCGTACCCGAAGCCGTGGTCACCTTACCACTCTCAATCTCCTCGGGGAAAGCCACTGAACCACTATATACATACTCGTTCAGGAAGAGGGTTTGAATCAACGGATCGAGCGACTCGAAGTCGTCGTAACCGCTGTTCCTCCAATAGGAACCAAAGAAATTCTTCAACGCTTCGTTGTTAGGAGCGAAGAGGCTGTATGCCCGATAAGCCAGTGTGTCCAGACGGCGGTAGTCATATTTGTACCACTCCATGGCAATAGGCGCCAACGGGTCGCGGTGGCCGTGCAGATAGAGCGTATCCACTCCCAAGGCCTCACCATATTTGGTGGTCAGGTCTTCGTCGGCCGTGTAAATGGAGAATTTGTCATAGATGGCCAGGAAGTCCGAATAGTCGGGATTGTTCTTCAGCTCGTCGTAGAGAGAACCAAGCGGCTCCAATACCTTATTTATAGTATAGACGTAACCATTCTTGGCAATCAGCCCATAGTCGTTGACTGTAGCCTCGGATACGTTGAAGCCATCGTCGCCCGTCCATGTGGAGTTGGGGTAGAATGCCTCGTAGTTCTTCTTTGCGTCAATCTTCTTGGAAGAGAAGAAGTAGTGGGAGAAGACCGGAACAAAGCGTTCCAGATGGTAGACTGTCACCGTCTTGCCGGTCTGCGGCTCCACCTCTTTGGTAGGTGCCGCATTGCTGCGTGTACGGAACTTGTAGTACATACCCGGATCGAGGATCTCGGCACCTTCGTCGTACGCACCTTCGCCCTCAGGACGGAAGTTCTCCAGTCCACCCTTGTTATAGGCATAATAGAGGAGGTGGAAGCCGACCAATTCTTTCAAATCCGATACGGGGATGTCCTGCACTGCGGAATAACCATGTTCCTTCAGGTAAGTCGTAAAAGCGTCATTGTCGGGAGCCATGACGGTCATCAGACCTCTGCCCTGCATAATGCTTTGGTAACCAGCGCGCTCGGCCGCTTCCAGAAACATGGAGTACTTACCTTCCATGCTCTCATCCGAAAGCAGTTCCCATGCGCTTCCTTTAATCCACTCGGGGACTTCATAATGTTCATCCATCTTATCCTGACAGGACCAGAGGAAGAACGGAATGAAAAAGAGCCAATGTAGCCCTCGCATAATCGTTAAGTTTCTCATAATACTAAATCTATAGTTCTTACACTAACAAAATTTTCCAAGTCAATCTTGAGTACTGCCCCGTCTGCGTCTATAACTATTTAAATATAGCAACGAATGCAGCAAATACTTGCCGCAAGCCTGCGCTACCGCGTACTCCATGCAAGTAGTTTACGGTGCGAAAATAGATACATTATTTAACAAGGGGAATGGAATAAACCGTTAAAGGATGGAATATTTGTTTTGGTTATAATCAACATTGACCATCAGTAGTTTGAAGACATGAAAAAAACGGTAATTATCGGTATTATAAGGTCAGACTCCTCCATTTAGAGTATCTGAAGCTAAGTTAAAGAGGATAAAAGAGGAGACGAAAGGAATGAATAAAAATGGTGAAACAGAGACAACAAGTAAGGTCCACTCTAGAATGTTCATAGGCTCATCGGCCCGATGTCCGATTGTCATCCTACGGGGCCTATGTTCATCTATGAGTGAACCCTACTTGGTTTATACCTTATATATTAGGGGGGTGGCGAAGTGCGCCCCAGGCATTACTTGTTCAAGCGCCAAACAGCTCCGTCCTTGGTATCTTTGATTTCGAAGCCGAGAGCGGTGAGTTCGTTTCGAATCTTGTCGCTGGTAGCCCAGTCCTTGTTCGCCTTAGCAATGGTGCGCTGCTCGAGCAACATGTCCACAGCCTTGCCGAAGGCTTCCTCGCGGGCAGCGTCAGCCTCGTGCTCAGTACGCAAGCCAAGGATATCGAAGACAAACAGGTGAAACACCTCTTTCAACTCCTGCAGGTCATCGACACTGATGGTGGCCTTCTTGTCGAGCACTGTGTTGATGAGGCGGCAAGCGTCGAACAGGTGAGCGACGACAATAGGTGTATTCAAGTCGTCATTCATCGCATCATAACACTTCTGGCGCAGGCCCTTCACTTCTATGGTGGAGGCAGCCGCCGGTTCTATGCGATCCAGATTGGACATAGCCTCAGCCAGTCGTTCGAATCCCTTCTCGGCAGCCTGCAACGCTTCGTTGCTGAAGTCCACCGTGCTGCGGTAGTGTGCCTGCAAGATGAAGAAGCGGATAGTCATCGGGCTGTAGGCTTGTGCCAGCAGTTTATGTGAACCGGTGAAGAGTTCGTCCAGGGTGATGAAGTTGCCCAGACTCTTGCCCATCTTCGTGCCGTTGATGGTAATCATGTTGTTGTGCATCCAGTAGTGCACCATATCGTCGCCCTGTGAAGCCACGCTCTGTGCAATCTCACACTCGTGGTGAGGGAATATCAAGTCCATGCCGCCTCCGTGGATGTCGAAGTGAGAGCCGAGGTATTTGCGTCCCATAGCTGTGCACTCGCAGTGCCATCCGGGAAATCCGTCGCTCCAGGGGCTAGGCCAGCGCATGATATGTTCGGGCTGTGCCTTCTTCCAGAGGGCAAAGTCGGCAGGGTTGTGTTTCTCCTGCTGGCCGTCCAGTTCACGGGTGGTGTTAAGCACATCCTCCAGATTGCGGCCGGAGAGCTTGCCATAGTGATGGTCCTTGTTGTACTTCACCACATCGAAGTAGACGGAGCCTTCGCTCACGTATGCATAACCGTTGTCCAGGATTTCCTTCACTAACTGAATCTGCTCGATGATGTGACCGGAGGCATGTGGTTCTATGCTGGGAGGCAACACGTTGAGGGCCTCCATCGACTTGTGGTAGCGGTTCAGATAGTATTGCACTACCTCCATCGGTTCCAGTTGCTCCAGACGGGCCTTCTTGCCAATCTTGTCCTCACCATCGTCAGCATCGTGCTCCAGATGGCCCACATCGGTGATGTTGCGTACATAGCGAACCTTATAACCCAAATGTTTGAGGTATCTGAACAGGAGGTCGAAGGTGATGGCCGGACGGGTATGACCCAAGTGAGCATCACCGTACACCGTAGGTCCACAGACATACATGCCCACATTAGGAGCATGCAACGGTCTGAAGGCCTCCTTCGTGCGGGTCAATGTATTGTAAATAACTAATTGTTGTTCCATATTCTCTAACGTTTTAGTTGGATACATTTCTCTCATTTCCTGTGGGGTCTTGCATAAAGGCTCCCCTAACAAGGAGTTGCAAAGTTAAACCAATTCCTTGAATACCCCACAACGAAAGAACAGAAAACATTTCATTCTGTGGCTTTCTCTGCCTCGAACTGCAACATGTACTCGGTGGGCGACATGCCATACTGCTCGCGGAAGGAGTTGCTGAAATGGGAGAGATTGGTGTAGCCCACCGCATACGCAACTTCGGAAACGGGCATCTTCTTTGTCAGGAGGGAGGCTGCCTGTTGCAAACGAATGTTCTTGATGAAGTCGTGCGTGGAAAGGTTAGTCAGTTCCTTCAGCTTACGATGGAGGTGCACACGGCTCAGCCCTACCTCAGTGGCCAACATACCCACGTTGAGCTTCGGGTCGTCCAGGTGTTGGTTGATGACCTTCATAATGCGTTCCATCAACTGCTCGTCGCTCGACTTCATCTCCAGCTTCTCTATCTTGTCCTCCTGCAGCTGGGCGCCACTGAACTTGTTGCGCAACAGCCGTCTGTTGGCTATCAGGTTGGCGATGGTGCTCTTCAGTAATTCCATGTTAAAGGGTTTCACGAAGTAGGCATCGGCTCCGATACCCATGCCCTCCAACTTGTCCTCGGGCCGCGACTTGGCGGTGAGCAACACGATGGGGATATGATTGATGTTGGCATTCTGTTTCAGCTTGCGGCAGAGGGTAAGTCCGTCCATATTAGCCATCATGATGTCGCTAATGACCAGGTTGGGCATTTCCTTAAGTATGGCATCATAGGCCTCCTTGCCGTCACAACAGGTGAGGACACGATATTCAGAGGATAGTTCCTGCTTCAGGTAGTTGCGAATTTCTTCCTCGTCCTCCACCACCATCACCGCCTGGCGGCTCTTCGAGCGAGAGGCCGTCTTTTCCTCAACCACTTCTTCAAAGGTCTCGTTAGCGGTGGCCATGCGCAACGGAGATACCGTTGCGGCATCAACATCCTCCAGCTCCTCCGTACGCAGATGGTCGCAACCTAAGGGGATGCGTATGACGAAGCGACTGCCGGAGACATCCTCGCGATTCTCGGCATAGATGACTCCATGGTGGAGCAACACCAGTTGGCGACACAGGTGCAGACCGATACCGGTGCCGAAGTTGGAGTTGGTGGCATCGTTGTCTATTTGGTAGAAGCGTTCAAAGATGCGCTCAATCTTGTCCTTGTCGATGCCGATACCACTGTCCGTCACCACAATCTCGAAGTAGTCGTGTAGGGCATCGCGGCGCGACTCGTCCCTACCGGTGGTAAGACTGACGATAATCTCTCCCTCGTTAGGAGTGAACTTGAAAGCATTGGAGAGAACATTCATCAGCACCTTGTCGAAGTTGTTCATATCCACCCAGACGTCAAGCCTAGGCATGGCATGATCGAACTCGAACCGTATCTGTTTCTTCTGTGCCACAGCCTCGAAGGGTTGCATCACATTGGCGATGAAGCCTACCATGTCGGTCTGGCGAAACTTCATGAACATCTGCCCCTTGTCCAACTTACGGATGTCCATCAGCTGGTTTATCAGTCGTAAGATGCGTTGCGCGTTGCGGTAGATCATCAGGTAGATCTTGCGCCGGTCTGTCTCACCCTCATTAGCAAGGAGCTTCTCCAATGGGTTGATAATAAGCGTCATCGGGGTACGTATCTCGTGTGAGATATTGATGAAGAACTGCAGTTTGGCTTCGTTCAGTTGTTCCTTGTGTTCGCGCAGCTGTATCTCGCGGCGATGGCGGATGTGCGTCAGCACATAACCCACCACGGTAAATGCCAGCAGGGCCAACAGGGCGGCGTAGATGCAGAACGCCCACCAAGTGGCGTACCAAGGAGAGGCAATGACGATACGTACGCTCCGCACATCGGATAGTTGGCCATAGTTGGAAGCCCGCACCTGGAAGGTGTAGGTTCCGGGGGAGAGATTGTTGTAGGAAACACGGTTGGTACCGGGCTCGGTGGTGGTCCACTTCTCGCCCAGTTCCTCTATGCGGTATTGGTAGCAGATCTGTCCGGGGTTGTTATACTGCAGTGTGGAGAAAGCAAGACTGAAGGAGTTGTCCTTGTAGGCGAGACGAAACTCCTTGGCATCCATGATAGCCCCATCCACCACGGGCAATCCGCCCGAGAGGGTTCCTGAGTTTATCTTATTATTATAAATGTAGAAGGCGGTGACGTAGACTGACAGCGGTGTGAAGGGAATCGTTATCCAGTCGGGATTGAAAGCCGTCACACCATTGATGCCTCCGAAATAAATCTTGCCCGAGGCATCGGTGTAATAGGCACCATGGGTAAACTCATTGCCTTGCAATCCGTTGTTGGAGGAGAAATTCACCACGGCCTGCTTATTCTTGTCGTAGTAGCTCACACCCTTATAGGTACTCACCCATATACTGTTCTTTCCGTCCTCGGCCACACCACAGATGACGTTGCTGGGCAGTCCTTCGTCCATCCCGTAGCGCCGTACTTCACCAGAGAGTTTGTTGAAGTAGTAGAGCCCGTCGTTGGTACCCATCCAGATGTTTCCGTTGTGGTCCTCGGCAAAGGCATAGCCCACACAGCCGGATACCAGCAGGTTGGTACCCTTATAGGCGAGGAAGTTGTGGGCCTTTGGGTCAAAACAGCTCACGCCTTTGTAATGGCCCATCCATATCTTTCCCTCGCTGTCGCAGAACAGTTTGTGTATCCAGTCATTCGGCAGTTCGTTACGGTCGGTATCTCCGCTCTCGTCCTTGGACGATTCATAGTGTTCCACCTGCCCCGTCTTCGGGTCGTAACGGCAGAATCCCGACCCGAAGACAGCAAAATAGACCTGGTGGTCGAGATCCTCGGCAACATCGTACACCACAGTTCCTTTGATGGCAGTAAAGTGCTCGTAGCTGCCGGTCCGTCGGTTGAGCCGCCCCACGCCCTGTCCGTAGGTACCCAGCCAGAGAGTGCCGTCAGCATCCTCGTGAACACAGAGGACAGTATTGGGAAACAAGGGGTTCTGTGCACTAGCGCAGTAGTGATGCAACCGCTTACCGGTAGCGTCGAGTTCGTAGAGTCCTTCGTTGTCGGCCCCCACCCACAGATGGCCGGACTTGTCCACATAGACCGCCATCACGCATCCATCGCCGATGGGGTTGTAGTAGCTCGACTGGCAACCGTAGTATTCGAAGGGGTTCTGTTGTTTCTTCAGCAACACGATGCCTTTCTGGAACAGACCTATCCAGACATTCCCATCGCGATCTTCCAGGATGGTATGTACCTTAGCTCGGGAGAGGTTCACAGGCGAGGCGTTCACATTGTGGTCGGCCAGTTTGCCCGTCTTTGTGTTGTACACCTTGATGCCCTCGCCGTCCGTACCTACCCACAGGCGTCCATCCACCACAGCCATACAGGAGACGGTAAAGGCAGAGCGACCCGACTCGGAAAGCACGGATACCATGCGGTCCACCTTCTCGTCATAGCGGAACAGTCCTTGTTTGATTTCTCCTGCAAAGACATTGCCGGAGGCATCCTCGTGAAGCGAGGTGATGACACTGGCCGACACGGGAAACTCCACCTTGGATAGCTTTTTGGTAGTAAAGTCGTAACGGGCCAGTCCGTTGCCATCAGTTCCTAGCCACAAGATACCCCGACTATCGATAAGGAAGTTGGAGAGGAAAGTGCAACCTGTCTGGTCCAGCAGGTCGTCTACCGACAGGGCACAGGTCATGGTGCTGTCCATGCGGAACAATCCGTGTCCGCTAGTGCTCATCCACACCTCTCCCTCCGGTGTTTCCTGGAAGGAGGATACGTGGGCATACACCCTACGTCCGGCACGCACCATCGGCACCTCGCGGAAATGGTTGGTCCGCTCGTTGTAGACCATCAGTCCATTGATGCAACCTATCAGCACATGCCCCTTGCTGTACGTGTAGACAGCGCGCACATAATCATTTATTAAAGAGGTAGAATCGCCAACAATGCAGCGGTAGTCGTTGAAGGTCTGGCCATCGAAGCGGTTCAGTCCATACTCTGTGGCAGCCCAGATGAACCCGCGGCTATCCTGACACATCTGGGTAATCAGACTACTGGAGAGTCCGTCTTCGGTAGAGTAAAACTCCCCGGACTGAGCCACGAGGCTCTGCCAAGGCATGAGCAACACCATCAACAGTGCGGTGAAACCATTATAGATTTCTTGAATACGTGTCTTCATAATCTTATCGTCACAGTATAAGGAAGTGGAAGCAAAAGTAGTAAAATATCCATCCATCAGCAAGAAAACACAGGCAAAATCCACACAAACAAATGCATTGTACGATTTACACAAGCTTATGTATCATTCCGGCGGAGCCATGACCATATTCTGCCATTTTATGAAACATATTTCAGACGCATCCACAAGGATGTACACTACCTTTGCAAACAGAGATTCCGGACGTGCAACACCGTGACCCGACTTTTCCCAGGACTATCATCGGTGTCGCATTCTCCGGAGTTGCAATACCAACGTCAAAAACACAAGAAACATGTTTAGTGATTATATTTATATTAAGGTTAGTAAATTGTTAGGTTGGACAGTTATACTTTGTCTTTGCGGCGCCGTGACGGCGGGAGCAAAGACAAAGTTGCCCGACTACTCAACGACCAACACTACGGAAAGCGCTCTTCCCACTGAAGAGAAACAACCGTCCGCGGAAGACGGCAGCCGTCTTTGGCTACGCCAAGGCACAGGAGCAGATGCCACTGTCACGCTGTCGCTACGTCACCCTACAACCACAGCTACCCTTGCTACGGACGAGTTGCGCCAGTCTTGGCGCGGACTCCCCGTCACGCTTACCCTCCACAAAGAGAGAGGGCTCAACCCCGATGGATTCAAGATTCTGTGCAATGAGAACGGCATACTGCTATCCTCGCCTACCGAGACGGGACTGCTCTATGGTGCGTACCATCTGCTACGCCTGCAGGCAAGTGGCGAAGCGATACGCCCAGTCATCGAGAATCCCGCCTACACGCTGCGCATCCTCAACCATTGGGACAATCTGAATCGTACCGTCGAGCGCGGCTATGCCGGACAATCGCTGTGGGACTGGGCCACACTGCCTGCTACCACAGAGCGCTACATAGCCTACGCACGCGCCAATGCCTCCATCGGCATCAACGGCACCGTACTCAACAACGTGAACGCTTCGCCCCAGATGCTCTCCACCGAATACCTACTGAAGGTGAAGGCGCTGGCGGACATCTTCCGTCCGTATGGCATACGCACCTATCTGTCCGTGAACTTCGCCTCGCCCATGCAACTGGGCGGACTGGCTACGGCCGACCCGCTGGACAAGGCCGTTGTCCGTTGGTGGAAGGAGAAGGTGCATGAAATCTATCAACTAATCCCTGACTTCGGTGGTTTTCTGGTGAAAGCCAACAGCGAGGGACAACCAGGTCCGTGCGACTACGGACGGACACATGCCGAAGGGGCAAACGTGCTGGCCGATGCCCTGAAGCCTTACGGAGGCATCGTCATGTGGCGGGCATTCGTCTATAGCCCGTCGGACGCCGACCGGGCTAAGCAAGCCTACCAAGAGTTTGTGCCACTTGATGGACAATTCCAACAGAACGTCATCATACAAGTGAAGAACGGGCCCGTGGACTTCCAGCCCCGGGAGCCTTACAGCCCACTCTTCACCGCTCTGAAGCAGACACCCATGATGGCTGAGTTTCAGATTACGCAAGAGTATATGGGTCACGCCAACCACCTAGTCTATCTGGCTCCGATGTGGAAGGAGTTCTTCTCCCTAGTGCCACCAGCCACGATTAAAGCCATTGCCGGAGTGTCCAACATCGGAAACACAGCCAACTGGTGCGGCCACACCTTTGCCCAAGCTAACTGGTATGCCTTCGGACGACTGGCTTGGGACCCTACCCTCTCGGCCGACACCATTGCCGATGAATGGCTGAAGCAGACCTTCAGCACCACAGAGGAGTTTGTGACACCCGTCCGGCAGATGATGATGGACAGCCACGAGGCAGTGGTGGACTACATGATGCCGCTCGGTCTGCACCACATCTTCGCCTGGGGGCACCACTACGGGCCCGAGCCTTGGTGCGACGTGCCCGGAGCGCGTGAGGACTGGATGCCACGCTATTACCACAAGGCGGACAAGAGTGGCATCGGGTTCAACCGTAGCCACACAGGCAGCGATGCCGTGGCACAGTACCCCGACTCGCTCCGCCTCAGCTACGACGACCCTGCGACCTGCCCCGAGAAATATCTGCTATGGTTTCACCACCTCCCCTGGACTCACCGCATGAACGATGGGCGCACGCTGTGGGAGAACCTCTGCCGCCACTATGACCAAGGCGTGCGTCAGGTTCGCCAGTTCCAAAAGGTATGGGACCAGGCAGAGCCGTTTGTGGACAGTTCCCGTTTTCAGGACGTACAGTCGCGTCTGCGCATCCAGTTGCGCGACGCCATTTGGTGGAAGGATGCCTGCCTGCTCTACTTCCAGCAATACGCTGGCATGAACATACCCGCAGAGATCGACCGACCTATACACTCACTGGAACAGTTGCAGCAAATAGCGCTGCCCATCACCAACCACGAGTGTCCTTCGGACAGTCTGCTCAACCGCTATCGATAGATACCCTATAACTCTACGCTATGAAGACAACAAAGATTCTAACGCTGTGGGGACTCCTGTCCTTGGCACAACTGCCTGTGCTGGGACAGAACCCCATCATCCACGACCAGTTCACGGCAGACCCCACGGCAAAGGTGTTCGAGGGGAAAGTCTATCTGTACCCATCGCATGACATACCCAGCCCTATCGACCGGCTTAAAAACTGGTTTTGCATGGGCGACTACCACGTCTTCTCATCGGACAATCTGACAGATTGGAAGGACCACGGAGTCATCATAGAGCAAAACCGAGTTCCATGGGTGGAGCCCAATTCCTACGCCATGTGGGCACCCGACTGCGTCGAGATGAACGGACGATACTACTTCTTCTTCCCCGCATCACCGCGCGGTGGAAAAGGATTTGGTGTGGGCGTAGCCGTGGCCGACCGACCGGATGGCCCCTTCTTTCCTATGCGACAGTCCATTGAGGGTTTGAATGGCATCGACCCGTGCGTGCTCACCGACAAGGACGGACAGAGCTACATCTACTGGGCCGGTAGCGGCATGTGGGTGGCGAAACTGGACGACAGCATGACGGCCCTCGCTTCCGAGCCAACATCCGTGCAGGGACTTCCCGAGGGATTCAAGGAAGGACCTTTCGTGTTCGAACGGGACGGTATCTATTACTACACGTTCCCTTGGGTGCGCAAGGATACGGAGACGCTGGCATACGCCACCAGCAAGAGTCCGATGGGACCGTTCACGTTCCAAGGAACCATCATGGACGAGTCCCCCACAAAATGCTGGACCAACCACCACTCGATTATCTCCTACCATGACCAATGGTACCTGTTCTACCACCACAACGACTATTCGCCGGAGTTTGACAAGAACCGTTCGACACGGATAGACTCGCTCTTCTTCAACGAGGACGGGACTATACGCAAGGTCATCCCCACCCTGCGAGGCGTGGGCATCACCGATGCACGCTCACGGATACAGGTGGACCGATATAGCCAGATAGACACAACGGGCGTGGCCATCGACTTTCTGGACACGGACAACAAGTTCAACGGATGGAAAGCTGACTTCCACAAGAAGGGCGCATGGCTACGCTACAACCGGGTGGACTTCGGCACCGAACAGGCCGGTAGGCTGACATTCCGCTACCGCTCCGCCTCGAGAGGAATCCTGCAAGTGAGTACCGACAACAAACCGATAGCCACCGTATCACTACCCGCCAACAAAGAGTGGACAGAGCACAGCGTAACACTGAAAGCCGCCCCGCTGGGAGTGACGGATCTGTCCATCACTCTGCGCAAAGGCCAGTCGGTGGAGGTGGACTGGATAGGCTTCGATTACATTCCATGGAAACAGGGAGCCTTCGAGACCCGCGAATATCGCAACCTGTTCGCAGAGATGGGATACAAACAAGCGGACATTGATGCCAAACTGAAAGAGGTGTTCGATGGAGTGTTCTATGGACCCAATAAAGTATATTTCGAAGTGGGCGACTCCATGGCATACATCTCTGACATCAAGAACCACGACGTGCGCACCGAGGGAATGTCCTACGGCATGATGATTGCCGTACAGTTCGACCGCAAGGATATCTTCGACCGCTTGTGGCGATGGGGCAAACGATACATGCAACACGACTCCGGACCTCTGAAAGGGTATTTCGCCTGGAGCTGCAAGACGGACGGCACACGCAACTCACAAGGGCCGGCTTCGGACGGCGAGCTCTACTACGTGACCGCTCTCATCTTCGCTTCCAACCGATGGGGTAACGACACGGGCATCGACTACCGGGCAGAGGCACAGAACATCCTCGACTGCTCGATGCAGAAGACCGGTATGGATCGCGTAGCACCCTTCATCAACATCGAACAGAAACTCATCACCTTCACTCCTGACAACTGGGGTGGCCGCTATACCGACCCCTCGTACCATGTGCCCGCATTTTACGAGGTTTGGGCTCGATGGGCTGGTGACGGACGCTCTGCCTTTTGGCGGGAATGCGCCCAACGCAGTCGCGACTACCTGCACCGCTGTGTGCACCCGGTCACGGGACTCACACCCGACTATAGCAACTATGACGGCACCCTGATGGACGGCCGGTTCATCATCGGGAACACCTTCCGGTTCGACTCGTGGCGCGTGCCGATGAACATCGCCCTCGACTACTCGTGGGCCTGTGCGGACGCTGCGTGGCAACAGCAGTATGGCAACCGGATACAGGACTTCCTCTATAGTCAAGGGATAGACACCTTCGTGGACCAATACAACGTGGACGGAACACAGGTGGAGCAGGTGCTAGAAGCTGGTGAGTACCGCCAATTGCGCCACTCACTGGGATTGGTGGCGACGGCAGCTGCCGTTTCACTGACAACTACGCACTGCAAGTGTCGTGAATTTGTGGACCGACTATGGAACGCACAGCATGTGCCCTACGACGACGGATATTTCGATGCCTACTACGACGGATTGCTCCGGCTGTTCGCCTTCATGCACCTAAGCGGCAACTATCGGATTATCTTCCCCGAGCGGGAAGAGACACCCCTACAACCAATGGACAGACATCAATTTTAACCAAATAACCAAGATTTTATGAAGAAGACATTACTCTCCTGCCTGTTACTGACAGTGCTCTGTCTGACAGGGACACGAAGTTATGCACAAGACCCTAACTTCTACATTTACCTATGCTTGGGCCAGTCGAACATGGAAGGTAACGCTCCATTTGAGCCACAAGACACCGTGACCGTGGACCGCTTCCTGACGATGCCCGTAGTAGACAACCCCGCACTGGGCCGCACCCACGGGAAATGGTACCCCGCACGCGCCCCACTCTGCCGCCCCAACACAGGACTTACACCGGCTGACTATTTCGGCCGCACGATGGTGGAGAACCTCCCGGCTGATGTGAAGGTGGGCATCATCCACGTGGCAATCGGCGGCTGCCGCATCGAGCTTTACCAGAAGGATGCACGCGAGGCATACGTCAAGACCGCCCCAGACTGGATGGTAGGAATGCTGAAGAACTACGACAACGACCCCTACCAACGGTTGGTGGAGACCGCTCGCATCGCCCAAAAGGATGGTGTGATAAAGGGCATACTGCTGCACCAAGGTGAGTCGAACACCGGCGAAAAGGATTGGCCAGAGAAGGTGAAGAACGTGTACGAACGCTTGCTGAACGACCTCAATCTGAAAGCCGAAGAAGTGTCGCTCGTAGCCGGCGAAGTGGTGCATGCCGACCATCAAGGCCAGTGCGCCAGCATGAACCCCATCATCGACACACTGCCACAGGTGATAAAGAACTGTGCCGTGGCTACGTCCGAGGGACTGAGTTGCGCAGCCGACCATCTGCATTTCGACGCGGCAGGCTACCGCATACTGGGCCGCCGCTATGCCGGGCAGATGCTGAAGTTGATGGGCAAGAATCTCCCCACCATGGAGGATGTGCTGAAGTCCACAGCTCCTGCCAGCAGCAACATGCACGGGTGTGAGTTTCCTCGCCTGGACAGCGACAACCGCGCCTACTTCCGCATCTTTGCGCCTCAGGTGAAGCGCCTGCAGGTGGATATCTGCAGCAAGAGGTACGACATGAACAAAGACGTGACCGGATGGTGGACCGTGAAGACCGACCCGCTCGTGGTAGGATTCCACTACTACTTCCTGCTCGTTGACGGATTCTCTGTGATTGACCCCATGACGACCACTTACTTCGGTTGCAGCCGCATGGCCGGTGGCATCGAGGTGCCCGAAGGCCCGGAGGGCGACTATTATCGCACGCAGAACGTGCCGCACGGACAGGTGCGCACCATCACCTACTACTCCACCACACAGGAGCGGTTCCGCCGTTGCGTGGTCTACACCCCTGCCGACTACGAGACAAAAAGCAAGAAGCGCTACCCTGTGCTCTACCTGCAGCATGGTATGGGCGAGGACGAGACAGGTTGGAGCACACAGGGCTATATGTACAACATCCTCGACAATCAGATTGCCGCCGGCAAGTGCGTGCCGATGATTGTGGTGATGGAAAGCGGTGATGTAGAGGTAGGCTTCCGCCCACGTCCAGGCAAGGATGTGAACGCCGAGCGCGAACTCTATGGAAGCTCGTTCGGCCGTCTGGTGATAGAGGATCTGATACCGATGATCGATAAGACCTTCCGCACCTATACCGACCGCGAACACCGCGCTATGGCAGGACTCTCGTGGGGTGGCAAACAGACTTTCGACATCACGCTCACCAACCTGGACAAGTTCTCCTACATCGGTGGGTTCAGTGGAGCCATCTTCGGTCTGAACGTGCGTGACGCCTTCGATGGTGTATTCCGCGATGCCGAAAGCTTCAACAAACGCGTACACTACCTCTTCCTAGGCAGTGGCACCGAGGAGAACATGGGTACCAACCAGTTGGTGAAGAGCTTGCGCGACTTGGGTATCGACGTGCACCAATACACCTCGCAAGGCACTGCCCACGAGTGGCTCACCTGGCGACGTTGCCTCAACGAGTTCATCCCGCATCTGTTCAAGAAGTGATGCTCCCTCCTAGGCAGACACACGCTATCAATAGACTAGTACCGAAGGACAACAAACGATACATGAGGCTTTCCGGAAACGGGGAGCCTCTGTATTATATATGGGTACTTATGTATTAAGTTCCACAAGTTAAAAGCGGTTGATTGGCTTACGGCCAGGGCTACAGAGAAGGTTCAGTCCAGGTAGGCAGCCTCCATGGCGTCGTTAATGCGCGACTCTCTGTCCTGTCGGGACAAGGTTGCGGCCGCCTCACTATCTTTAGACGAACGACGCTGAGAGTTACTATCGGATGGTTGCGAGGGTTCATCGGACGAAGATTGCACATCCATTGCCGGTGATAAAACCTCAGCGTTTTGCATCACGTTCTCGGCAGAGAAAGATTCACCGGCTACAGACAGAGTCTCTTGCTCATCAGCGCAAAGAGCCAACTCCTCAGAGAGAGACAAGGGAAATTCGTCAACCGACAGAGGTTGCTGTTCTGCTGATGCAGTATCCTGCTCCACTATCCCTTGCTCTGCGGCGGAGCGTTGCTCCTTGGCAGCATAGACGGAATCGAGGAAGGCAGAGTCCTTCAGTTTCTGCATGGCACGCTTGGAGGCCACTTGTTGACTCTCCTTCTTGGAGTAGCCGGTACCCTCGCCTGCCGTCAGACCTTCGATGCGCACCTCGGTGTGGAACACAGGGCTGCTGATGTCCGACGATTGGTCTACGAGGACATAATCCACTGACACGCGGTTCTTCTGTCCCCACTCGATGAGCTTCGACTTGAAGTTCACCTCCTTGTAAGCGGTCTTGTTGAGATTGATGTGATGACCCAGGATGCGTTCCTCCATGAAGCGCATGCAGTAGTCGTAGCCGCGGTCGAGGTAGATAGCCCCCACCAAGGCTTCGAAAGCATTGCCGTAGATGTAACTGTTGTGGTTGCTGCCATGAGGCGACTGCGAAATCATCTTATCGAGACCGATAGCAACAGCCACACGGTTGAGCGTATCGCGCTGCACAATCTTGGAGCGTGCATTGGTAAGGAACCCTTCGTGCTTGCCCTCGAAATGTTTATAGACAATGTCCGCCACGATGGCGTCGAGGATGGCATCACCCAGAAACTCCAACCGCTCGTTGTTGACGAGGTGGCCTTTGTCGCCACGCACGATGATGGACTTGTGGAGGAAGGCCTCCTTGTAGTAACGAAGTGTATGGGGATAGAACCCGAGGATTTCGTATAAACGAAGATAAGACTCCCTCTCCTTGCGGAAAAGAAGTCTTACCTTTTCTATATAATCTGTTCGAAACACAGCTTATTCAGCGTATTTCTTAACGATTAGACATGCGTTGTGACCACCGAAACCGAATGTGTTCGAGAGGGCGGCATTGACAACACGACGTTGCGCTTTGTTAAAAGTGAAGTTCATGTTATAGTCGATGTTCTCGTCATCGTCACCATCGGCATGGTTGATTGTCGGAGGAACGATATCGTTCTTCACAGACATTACACAAGTCAAGGCCTCAACAGCACCTGCGGCACCGAGGAGGTGACCGGTCATGGACTTGGTGGAGCTGATGTTCAGCTTGTAGGCATGCTCACCAAAGAGGGCCTTGATAGCCTTGCACTCGGAGATGTCACCTACGGATGTGGAGGTACCGTGCACATTGATGTAATCGATGTCCTCGGGCTTCATACCGGCATCTTCGAGAGCATTGGACATCACCAGACGGGCGCCCAGTCCTTCGGGATGAGAAGCAGTGAGGTGATATGCGTCAGCACTCATGCCCGCACCAGCTATTTCGGCATAAATCTTGGCTCCACGAGCCTTGGCATGTTCCAGTTCCTCTAGGATGAGGCATCCAGCGCCTTCGGCCATCACGAAACCATCACGGCTCGCACTGAATGGACGGCTGGCACCTTTAGGATCGTCGTTGCGGGTAGAGAGGGCATGCATAGCATTGAAACCACCCACACCACCTTCGAAGATGGCTGCCTCGGCGCCACCGGCTACGATGGCGTTTGCCTTGCCCAAACGGATGAGGTTGAAAGCATCGGCAATGGCATTCGACGAAGAAGCACAGGCCGAAGAGGTGACATAGTTGGGACCATGGAATCCATACAGGATGGAAATCTGCCCGGCGCAAATGTCAGCAATCATCTTCGGTATGAAGAAGGGGTTGAATCTTGGGCCCATATCTTTGTGTACAGCATAGTTGCCTATCTCATCCTGAAAGGTCTGCATACCGCCGATACCGACGCCATAGATAACACCGATTCTGTTCAAATCTTCTTTCTCCACATCCAGTCCAGAGTCTGCAACAGCCTCTTTGGCCACCACAATGGCATACTGCGTGTACAGGTCCATCTTGCGAGCTTCCTTACGGTCGATGAAGTCGTTCACATTGAAGTTCTTCACCTCACAAGCAAACTGGGTCTTGAACTGAGATGCGTCGAAACGAGTAATAGGCCCTGCCCCACTAACTCCGTTAATCAGACTGTTCCATGTCTCAGGAGCAGTGTTGCCAACAGGGGTCAATGCACCAAGGCCTGTTACTACCACTCTTTTTAATTCCATACTTATGAAATGGATTTACTTAGCGTTTGCTTCGATATAAGAAACAGCGTCGCCTACAGTTGAAATCTTCTCTGCTTGATCGTCAGGGATAGAGAGACCGAACTCTCTCTCAAACTCCATGATCAATTCTACAGTATCCAAAGAGTCTGCGCCGAGATCGTTCGTGAAGCTAGCTTCGTTTGTAACCTCTGATTCTTCTACGCCTAATTTATCAACAATAATTGACTTAACTCTTGATTCAATTTCAGACATAATTCTTGATTTTTAATTAATAATTGATTTTTATTCTATATTTTTGCGGTGCAAAGTAAGAAAGATTCGGTGGACTAAACAAATAAATGGATAATTAAATGCACTCGGGTTGCACAATTTTAATATACCTGTGCATTAAATCAGCGATTTATGGGCAAGAACATAGCAATTTTAGCCTCGGGTTCGGGGACAAACGCGGAGAATATAATCCGTTACTTCCAGGAGAAAAACAATGACGTGGAAGTGAAATGGGTGTTGACCAACAAGCAGGACGCGTACGTGGTGACAAGGGCTAAAGTACTGAACGTCCCGTGCCGCTTTTTCCCCAAAGAGGCATGGAAGGAGGGAGAGGAGATAGTGAAGCTGTTACAGGACTCTCACGTCGACCTCATCGTGCTGGCAGGTTTCCTGCTGAGGATTCCGGACTGCATGACGGATGCATACCCGCAACGCATACTGAACATTCACCCCGCCCTGCTGCCGAAGTTCGGCGGCAAGGGGATGTACGGAATGCACGTGCACGAGGCCGTGGTGACTGCGGGCGAGAAACAAACAGGCATCAGTATACATTATATAAATAAGGAGTTCGACAAGGGACGCATGCTGTTCCAGGCCGTCTGCGCTGTGGAACCAACGGACACACCCGAGGATGTGGCCACGAAAGTGCACGCTTTGGAGTACGAACATTATCCGCAAGTGATAGAGCTGGCACTGGAGATACTGTAGCAACAATAGCGGAACATACAACAATACATATTCAATTAAATGGAAGGTAAAAACTTGACCCAAGGGGGCGTAATGCGCAACATTGTGTATTTCGCCTTACCTTATATGTTATCCTATTTCCTTCAGATACTGTACGGACTGGCGGACCTGTTCGTCATCGGACAGTATTGTGGGGTGGACAGTACAACAGCGGTGTCCAACGGGGCACAGGTGATGCACATGTTCACGGTCATCATCATCGGTCTGGCCATGGGAACCACGGTGCGCACCGCGCACACGGTGGGGGCCAACGACCGGGAGCAGACATCGCGTACGATAGGCAACACCATCACGCTGTTCATGGGATTGTCCGTCGTGCTGGCCGTCATCTTGCTGTTGGCCTGCGACGGCATCGTGCGGATGATGGACACGCCCACCGAGGCCATCACCGAGACGGTGGCTTACCTCACCATCTGCTTCATCGGCATACCGTTCATCGTAGTCTACAACATCATCGCTTCCATCTTCAGGGGGTTGGGCGACTCGAAGAGTCCGATGTACTTCATCGCCGTCGCCTGCGTGGTGAACATCGCGCTCGACTATCTGCTCATCGGACTGTTCGGCATGGGAGCCGCCGGTGCGGCACTGGCCACTACACTATCGCAAATGTGCAGCGTCATCTTCGCCTACGTGGCCATCCGGCGCCAGAAGTCGATGTTCACCATCACCCGCAAGGACCTGAAGCCCCAGAAGGGAACGCTGTCGCAGATACTGAAGATAGGCATTCCGGTGGCTATGCAGGACGGATTCATACAGGTGGCATTCATGGCCATCATGATCATCGCCAACGGACGCGGACTGAACGACGCAGCCGCGGTGGGCATTGTGGAGAAGTTCATCGGTCTGTTGTTCATCATCCCGTCGGCCATGCTTTCTACCGTGTCGGCCATCTCGGCACAGAACATCGGAGCCGGCAAGACAGAACGGGCACTGACGACCCTAAGATACTCCATCGGCGTCTGTGTGGTGTATGGAATGGTGGTGGGTGTCCTCTTCCAGTTCATCCCGGAGGAGGCAGTACGCCTGTTTACCGACGACGATAAGGTGATTGTTCTCGGCGGGGAGTATCTGCAAAGCTATTCGTGGGACTGTCTGTTCGCCGGCATCCACTTCTGCTACAGCGGACTGTTCACGGCTTGCGGCTACTCCATCATCTCGTTCTGTCACAACTTCCTCTCCATCGTATGCGCCCGCATCCCGCTGTCGTACTTTGCCTCGGAGATGTACCCCGACACGCTATTCCCCATGGGCATAGCATCGCCGGCAGGTTCGTTGGTTTCGGTCATCATTTGCGTTGCGGTCTATAGATGGCTGATGAAGCGCGATAAGTTCCGGATAAAAAAGTAGTTACCGTGGAGCCTATGGGTCACCCTTTCCGTCCGAAATCGGCAGGCACCTCGCCCCATTGGTCGGTCTGCCACTTCAGCAAGGGGTTGGCGTAGGTGTGGGTGCGCAGCCACTTCTCGGCACGCTCGATGAGCAGGAACAGCTCCTCGGTCTTTGCCGTGCGCTCGAGTTTGGTCTTGCACTTCTTCTGTCGCACCCAGTTGATGGCGTTGCAGCTGTCGGAATAGACCGGCATAGAGGTGAGGCCTTTCTGCTGGAGCAGGGCGAGACCGTGCACAATGGCCAGGAACTCCCCGATGTTGTTGGTCCCATACATAGGCCCGAAATGGAAGATTTGCTGACGGGAAGCGATGTGCACACCGCGGTATTCCATTTTCCCGGGGTTGCCGCTGCAGGCAGCATCCACGGCCAAGGCGTTGTCGCAATAGGCAGCCGGACCGGCAGGCACTGACACCATAGATTCCTTCCCGACGGACTTCCCGATGTATTCGAACGGAGAGGACGAGTAAGCGAGCTGAGCCTCCGCTTCGCTGGAGAACGACTTATAGAGCGCACCGGCGAAGCCGTTGATCTGCCGCTGGCACTCTTTCCACGAGGCATAGACGCCCGGTTCCACACCTTTCCACACGACATAGTATTTCTGCCTGCTCTTGTTCATGTCTACTGCTGGGGATTTCGTGTCTTGGCTTTATAACCGATCACCAGGTTGCGCACATAGGCAAGGAAGCCGAAGGACTGGCCCAGTATCAGCACAGGATCGCTGCGGTAGATGCCATAGGCAATGATGATGCCCGAGCCGACGAGGCTAATGACCCAGAATCCGGCGGGGAGTACGGACATCTTCAGACGCGACGACACGTACCATTGATAGACAAACCGCAGGGTGAAGATAATCTGTCCCATGGAGCCGAAGAGCAGCAGCCACAGAGGCACCTTCTCATTCTGGAAGAAATCCGCCACGAAAGCGGGCACATTATGGAGAACCATGCAGAGGGCCACGGCAGGCGTTGCCAGCAGAAGGCCCCGGAGCAAGAGATGCAGCTTAACCCAGATGCCCTTCTCCTTGAGGTTCCACAGATAGATGTAGTAGGACACAAGCTGTCCCAGGATGATGGCGAAGTCGTCGCGAATCCATCCGTAGATGAAGAGCAGGTAGGCCCCGAACAGGCTCAGCACCCAATAGATGGCGGGCGAGACCACCCGCTTGGCCTTCTCCGAGAGCGCCCACTGGAAGAGGATGCGGGCCGAGAAGAAAGCCTGGGCCAAGAAGCCTATGGCATAGGTCAAGTATTCGTTCATGGTCAGTCGGCTTGCGGAGCTACGTTGTCAGAAGCGATGGTATAGTTGATGTAGCGTTTGGCCATCCAGCGGTAGGCGAAGCAGTCCTTGAAGGGAGAGACCAGACGGTTCCACAGGTGGTACTTCGACACGCCCGCCACGCGTGGGAAGTGACGGACGGGAATTTCCTTGAACCTGCCGCCTTCCTGCAGCAGTATCAGCGCCGGGATGAAGCGGTGCATGCCCGTGAAGAAGGGTATGCGCTTGGCATAGTCGGTGTGAATCACCTTCAGAGGACAGCCCGTGTCGGTGGCGCCGTCGTGCGTCATCATGCGGCGGAAGCCGTTGGCTATCTTCGACTGCAGACGCTTGAAGGCCGTGTCCTTGCGGTTGGCACGGATACCTATCACCAACGGATACTCTTCAACGTACTGTAGCAGGGCGTTGAAGTCCTCGGGCGTGGTCTGCAGGTCGGCGTCGATATAGCCTACGTATTTCGACTGGGCCACATCGATGCCCGCCTTGATGGCGGCACTGAGTCCGGCGTTCTTGGAGAAGGAGATATAATAGAAGTGCGGATTGCGCGCACAGATTTCGCAGATGCGTTCGCCACTGTTGTCCTTGGAGCCATCGTTGACGAAGAGCACACATGCCAGACAAGCGGCTGTAGGCAAGTAGGACTGAAAAGCCTTTTCCAAAGCAGCCATATTGTCCTCCTCGTTGTATATGGGGACAATGATAGTCAAATCGTAATCGGCGGTCTTGTTCATAGTCTATTTGAGTTTCAGAATTGTTACGTTATAAAGGAATTTATCGCTGTACCGACGGGTATTCTTGGGACGGCGATTGTTGTCGTAGCGTCCCACCCACACGGTGTCTATCTTGCCGAACAGGGTATCGGGGAGCACCTCTCCTACCCTCTGGTGGGTGAGCAGGGCGCAGGGCAATGCACGGAGCACGGCCGTGGTATCGTTGATGTCCAGCGGACGGATCTTCCTGTTGGCCTCGTACACCAGTTCGATGCGGAGTTCCTCACCCGCCACGGAATAGAAGGGCAACGGCTTCAGGGACTCAACGTCGCGTGTGGCACTGATGCTCTTGAAATCGGGGTTGTTCACCAAGCCGCCGATGTAGGGCATGCAGACAATCTCGGCGAAGACAAAGAGCACGACCACTCCCGCCAGGAACCGCCAGGGGCGCATGCGAGTGAGTGAGGTGACCATGAAAGCGGTCAACAACCACAGCACCACAGCCAGCACGATGAGCAGCGTCAGGGAGATGATGCCTTTCTGATAGAGGAAGTGGTAAGCCGCCACGGGCAGCAGGGCCACGATGAGAGTCATCAGTCCCGCATTGATGTAGTAGAGTCTGCGGCCTACAGCATCCACCCGCCGGGCCTTCAGCTGCTCCAGCCAAGTGACGAAGATGAAACTGACGGTGTAGGCGGCAGGGATGAGCACGGGCAACAGGTAGCGGTTCTTCTTCTCGGGGAAGCACGAGAGACAAACGACCAGCAGCAACATCCACGAGAGGCCGAACAGATACTCGCGCCCCTGCTTCGTTTGACGTTTCCAGTAGGGAACCACCAAAGCGGTGAGCACCATCAGCGCCCAGGCTCCGGTCTCGAGGAAAAAGGTGCCATAGTAGTACCAGGGCCGCACGTTGCGTTCCACCCAAGCCGTCGATTCCTTGTGAAGCACGTACTGTGCCTCTTCGGCGTGGAAGAGGTAGATATAGATGTACCACCAGCTGCTGATGAGCAGGCAGAGCAGAATCATACAGAAGAGAGGCCACCCTTTTCCCTTCATCGGACGCCGCATGAACAGCACGTAGCTGAGCAGGAACGGGAGCAGCAAGGCATAGAACGACACGGGGCCCTTGCCCATGAAGGAGAGGCCGAGGAAGAGGCCCGCGCACAAGAAGTTACCCCACTGTGCACTCTCCCGTTGCAAAGCCTTGAAGAGGAAATAGATGGCGCCCATCATGAAGGCGTGGCAATAGATGTCCCACGAGGCGGTGCGGCCCATCAGAATCAGATTGTAGGATGTGCAGAGCACAAGCGATGCGACGAGGGCCTGGCTGCGGCCCTTGGTGGAGGTCCGCACGAAGCCGTAGAAGAAGAGCACCAGCAGCGTGGCGGCCAAGCCGGCCATAGTACGCTGGGCGGACATGTTGTCCGGGCTGACAATCTCGGCCGCGGCGGCTATCCAAGTCGGCAAGGGAGGTTTCTCCAATCGCAAATCGCCGTTCATGGTGGGCACCAGCCAATGTCCGTCGTAGACCATCTCACGGGCGGTGACGATGTTGCGAGACTCCATGATGTCTGTATGTATCACGCCATTGTTGATGAAAAACGTGAAGAAACAGACTACCAACAACAGGATAACGTAGAGTTTGTTTGATCTCATGCCTCAAAGATATTATATGCCTTGTTCGTTAATGAGGAACAAAGATAGCGGATAATCTTGAATGCAATTTGTATCAAGGAGAATTTTCACCACTTTTATAGATTCAAGTTCACCCCCTGATGTCCTGCCATGCAATTATTATGCGGTAGAGTGTTCCACCTCTTACCTTTTTCATATTTTTGCAACCAAATTGTCCAGTACACTTAGAATAGATATCGACATGAACGAAAAGACCAAGACCAGATACTGTTATCTGTCGCGCAACTACAACCGTACGGAGAACGCCGGCGGCAAGGCTAAAATGGATATCGAGAACATCGTGGAGAGCATGGGGTTCCACAACGTGGGACTGAAGCGAACCACGGCTCAACAACCGATTGTCCACTTCGTCCTCACGCTGAGCGGAATGCTGAAGGCCGCGTGTTGTTTGCGGAGGGGAGACATTCTGCTGCTGCAATACCCGCTGAAGAAATACTACACTTCCGCGTGCGACATGGCACACATGCACGGGGCGAAGGTAGTGACGGTGATCCACGACTTGGGAAGTTTCCGCAGACAGAAACTGACGACCGCACAGGAGGTGAAACGCCTGAGCCACTCCGACTACCTCATCGTGCACAACAGCCGTATGCTCGACTGGTTGAGACAGCAGGGATGCAAGACGCCGATGGGAAGCTTGGAGCTGTTCGACTTTTTGTCGGAGTCGCGCCCCAGGCCTTATGACACCCAATCGGGCGCATACCGCATCATGTACATGGGAGCGTTGAATCCCCGCAAGAACTCGTTCCTCTACGATTGGATAAAGGATTTGGCCACAAAGCCACATGTGCCTTACAAGCTGAGCCTCTACGGTTCGGGATTCCCCACGGATAAGGTGCCGGCGACCGACGCGTTCGAATACAACGGCTTCGTGCAAGCCGACCAACTGATAGCCGAGGCGCAAGGCAGCTTCGGTCTCGTATGGGACGGCGCCTCCATGGATGCCTGCACAGGCAACTTCGGCGAGTATCTGAAGTACAACAACCCGCACAAGACCTCGCTCTACCTACGTTGCGGACTGCCGGTCATCATCTGGAACAAGGCCGCCCTGGCAGAGTTCGTCACCCGCAACGGTGTGGGCTTCAGCATCGGTTCGCTGCGTGAGCTGGACGATGTACTCCGTTCGCTCACCCCGGAGCGTTACGAGGAGATGCGCCAGCGTGTGAAACTCGTAAGCGAACGGCTGGCCAAGGGCGAGTTCTTCCGCACGGCAGTCAATGAGGCCATCGCCCGTCTGGCGAATGCTGAAGGCCGATAAACGAGCCTTCTCCGCAGCATTCTTTTAAAGGGAAATCCCCGTCAATATGCTGTAAGAGTCCCTTCTACATGATGTAAGAACCCCAGGGAAAAGATTGCACGGCAACTGCCATCCACGTGGATGGCAGTTGTCAAACACGTGTACGGCAATTGTCATTCACGTGGATGGCAATTGTCAAACACGTGGATGGCAATTGTCAAACACCTGAATGTCTGATGCTCAAACACTTACAAGCATGCTTGTTTGCACCGTCAAAATGCCGTGTTTACATCGTTATGTATGCAAGGGACACAGCCAATGACCATACGGCGCCTCTTCTGATAATACACCGCAAGAAGTGGGACAGTCAATAAAGAGAGGTTTCACCAGCCCACAAGTCAGTGAAACATAGAATGATACGAGAAATAAACGCAGGGAATCAAGCTTTGCTCAACCCCTCTTTCACCCGCTGTTCGTACTGTTCCTTGGTACGTTTCCAGCGGTCGTGGCTCCAGAGCCAGATGGACGGGGTGCGACGGACCATCTCTTCCAGACGGGCGGCATAGAGGTCGGTCAGATTGAAGTCCGGCTCCGACTGAGGGTCGTCGACCAATTTCTTGAACTTACAGTGATAGTAACCACGCTTGGGACGAGTCACCTCGGCATAATACACAACCGCCCCCAGCTTCTTGGCCATCTGCTCGGTGCCGGTGAAGAATGCCGTCTCACGATGGAAGAATGGGGTGAAGTGATGGATGCTGCTCCACTTAGGCAACTGGTCGGAGATGAATCCGATGATGGTCTTCTGCCTGTCGCGTTTGAGCTCGAGGATGCGACGGAGGGTAATCTTCATCGGGATGCTCTCGCCGCCATATTGGTTGCGGATACGCAGGAAGAGCTTATCGAAAGCCTTATTGCGCAGCGGGTGGTAGATTTGGGCACAGAGCACATCCTGAGGTGTCCAATATGGCAAGGAAGCTATCCACTCCCAGTTGCCGAAATGGCCCAGGTAGACGAAGCAGAGTTCCTTGTTTTGCGCCCGGAGTTCGGCCACTATCTCGTCCACGCCTTCGAAGGTCATGCGACGGCGGAGCTGACTACGTGAGATGGAAAACAACTTGATGGTCTCCACGGTATAGTCGCAGAAGAAATGGTAGTATTGCCTCTCGATACGCAGGACTTCTGACTCACTCTTCTCGGGGAAAGAGTCCAGCAGGTTCTTGCGGACTATCTTGCGACGGTAGCGGATGCAGTAGTAGAGCGGATAGTAGAGCAAATCGGACAGTATGTAGAGGACACCCAATGGCAGGAGCGAGAGCAGGTACCACGAGCAAAAAACCAAAACGTAGAACGGATTCATAAGTTGCGTATTTATGAGGTGAAAGAGGTTATTGGTCAGACTTGACCGCTTTGGGAAGATGTCGCTTCAACTGTTCCACCACACGTTCGGGCGCGATCCCGTTCAAACAGGCATAATCGCCGCGCAGACAAGGTTTGTTGCCGAAGACGGAGCAAGGGCGACACGGCATGTCCAACTGTACGGCATCCTCGGCGTGTTGTTGCCAGCCCATGAAGCCGGCGAAGGGGTGCGTGGCACCCCAAATGGAGACTACCGGAGTGTGAACCAACGAGGCGAGATGCATGTTGGCAGAGTCCATGGTAAGCATCACGTCGAGCCAACTCATCAGCACCAGTTCGCGGTCCATCTTCATCTTGCCGATGACGGAGACCACCTTAGTAGGGTATCGGTTCACCCACCCTTCGGCCACTTGACGTTGAGCCTCACCGGCACCGAAGACAAACACACGCAGGCGGGGTTCGCCAGCCAACATTTCGATGACCTTATCGAGCTTGTCCTGCGGATAAATCTTCCCGGCATGGGCAGCAAAAGGAGCTACGCCCACCCAACGTTCATCACCTCGGGTGCCAGTGACGTCAGCCACCACATCGAGATTGCCGCGGTCCGGGCCGAAGATGGAATGGAACGTGGAATGTGTCTGCAGTCCAAGCCGGGCAAACACCTCGGCATAACGCTCGAAAGAGGTCTTCTGTTGCAGCTTCACTTTGCCCTTGGCCTTTACCAACAAGCGTTTACCACGACGGCCCTTGTCGATGCAGGCCACTCGCTTGCCGGCCAGCCGGAACCGGAGGCACAGATATTTGCTGCGCAACACATTGTGGAGGTCGGCAACAGCGTCGAATCCCTCTTGCCGCAGTTCGGCATAGAGGCGGTTCAAGCCACGGATACCCTTGTACTGCTCCGCCTTCAAGTCTACACCCCAGAAGCGTACATTGGATGGCATGTGGTCGAACAGCGGCTGCAGGAAAGAGCGGCTCAGCACGGTTATCCGCAGGTGAGGATTGTCCACAGCGAGCGAGGTGATGACGGGAATGGTCATCGCCACATCGCCGATGGCAGAGAACCGTATGACGAGTAACTTCTTCAATCTATTAGAGGCGAATTTTACTTTTTGTTTCCGTAGAGTACAGGATTCAGCGACGGGTCGTTGTACATCTTCATCTGTTTGTAGACCTTCATGTATTTGCGTCCTGCCTCGATGTCGGCAATCAGTTGGTCGATGGCGGCGGAGAGATCCTTCTGCTGCTCCAACAGGATGCCCAGTTTGGTCTCGCACTGCTGGTGGTGAGCGGCGTCGGTGTCGGTACGTTCAACCTCGTTGCGCATATGATAGATCTTAAGCGCCAAGATGGAGAGACGGTCGACAGCCCATGCCGGGCTCTCGGTGTTGATGGAGGCATCGGGCAGAGCTTCCACCGATTTATATTTGTCGAGGAAATAGCTGTCGATAAGCTCCACGAGGTCGGTGCGGTCCTGATTGCTTTTGTCGATGCGACGTTTCAAGGCCAAGGCCTCCACCGGGTCAATCTGCGGGTCGCGGATGATATCCTCGAGATGCCACTGAACGGTGTCGATCCAATTCTTGAGGTAGAGATAATACTCGATACTCTTCATTTCAAAGGGATTCCGGATGGGTGTATCTACGTTGTCCTTCAGGTGATAATCGCGTATCGTCTGTTCGAATATCGGGTTACAAAGCTCGGTAAATGTCTTCATTTCTAACTGTCATTTAGTTTATAAGGATTGCAAACATAACCAAAGTTTTCCGATTCGACAATAAATACGCCCTAAAATGACTATCTTCGCAGAGTTTTATTCCAAGATAAGATGATAAAGGTTATAGTCGACGATAAAATTCCATACATAAAAGGCGAATTGGAGAAGTTGGCCGACGAGGTGGTGTATGCCGCCGGGAAAGACATCTCCGCCGCGATGGTAAAGGATGCAGACGCATTGATTATACGTACCCGCACGCATGTGAACCGGCAGTTGCTCGAGGGCAGCAAGGTGCGCTTTGTGGCGACAGCTACCATCGGGTTCGACCATATCGACACGGAGTATTGCCGTCAGGCAGGCATCGTGTGGCGTAACGCACCGGGTTGCAACGCGACTTCGGTGTGGCAATATGTACATTCCTCACTGGTGCTGCTGCACCAGCAATGCGGTTTGCCACTGAAAGGGAGCCGTCTGGGAGTGGTAGGCGTAGGTCACGTGGGAAGTGAGGTAGCGGACGCTGAGGAGTCCATGGGCATGGAGGTACTACGATGTGACCCTCCGCGGGCCGACAAGGGAGAAGAAGGGTTCGTTCCGTTGGAGGAGTTGTGCGAGCAGTGCGACGTCATCTCGTTCCACACGCCACTGACGCACGACGGGCCCTACCCCACTTGGCACTTGGCGGACGAGCGCTTCTTCCAGTCGCTGAAACGCCCCGTCTATCTCATCAACACATCCCGCGGCGAAGTGGTGGACAACAGCGCACTGCTGCGGGCACTGCAGGAGGGCCATGTGAAGGAGGCTGTGATAGACGTGTGGGAAGGAGAGCCGAACATCAACCGACAGTTGCTGGAGCGGGCTTTCATAGGGACACCCCACATAGCAGGCTATTCCGCCGATGGCAAGGCCAACGCTACGCGTATGGCTCTGGATGCGTTCTGCGAGTTTTTCCACCTGAAGGGAGATTACGTCATCACACCACCTGCCCCGGCACAAGCCACGCTGGAGGCGAACACCAACGAGGAGTTGCAACTGATGGGTTACAATCCGATGGAAGACAGTCAACGGCTGAAAGCCGCCCCGGAGACGTTTGAATACCAGCGCGAACATTATCCGCTGCGGCGCGAACTGCGGGCATACAATATCAAGGTACATCTGGGCAAGCACTGGCACTTGGAAATTCCCAGCCATTAGCTTTCCTAGGAATACCAATGACCGGGAATCAGCACACCGCCTATCGAGGGGATGCCCCCGACAAGGAGCAGGTTAGTCGATAAACTTCACTTTGGAGGCATCGCGGGGCTTAGCGGCAGGGGTCTCGGCAGGATAGCCGAAGCCGATGCAGTAGAGCAACTCATAGCCTTCGCTGAACTCCAGCTTCTTCAGGTATTCCTGTGCCTCGGCATTGGATTTCAGGAATCCGACCGGGCCACCCAGACATACGGAACCGATGTCCATGCTCCAGGCTGAGAGAATCATATTCTCGCCCATCAGTCCGCAATCAATGGGAGACATGGCGTACGAAGGATCGTTGGCAATGAACACCACCGTAGGTGCATTGCGGAACATGTTGACAAACGTAGAATCCTCGGCCATCTTGGGATTCACTTTCTTGAAGATAGCCGTCAGACCGTTGATGAACTCGGGATTGTCGACGACACGCACTTCCCACGACTGACGGTTCATGCCATTGGGGGCATTGATGCCACAGTTGACAATCACTTCCATCTTCTCGCGCTCAACAGCCTGCGGCTGGTACTTACGTACACTACGGCGCGAAAGGATTGTTTCCATTACGACGGCGCTATCCGAACGGACAGCAGCCTGCTGACAAACTTCCTGTTTGGTGCAAGGTGTACATCCTATCAAAGCCACCAGGCACACAGAGGTAATAATAGATTTCATTGCATTCATGATTTATTGGATTTTAGCTCCCAAATATACACATTCTACCGAAATCTGCAAACAATGGATGCGCACTTATCGCACAACGACAACGGAAAAGCCCGGTGCGGCAAGGCAAGACGGCCAACATCACCGCAGAATGGACCTATTCAGCCTGCTGAAAGACCTGCTTGAGGTAAGCCACATTGGTGCTGTAGTTCTTCTTCACATTGTGCACGTCAGCATTGTCGCGCGAACGTTCAACCACAAGCCAACCGCCCCAGTGCATCTTATCGAGTATCTTCTTTATCTTCTTCATGTCGATGCGGGGATTGTCGGGCAAGTTGACACCATCCGTGTCCGAAGCATGTATCTGGCAGATGCGTTTAGCGCCAAGCTTCTTCAGCTCCTTGTATAAGTTGCGCCCGTTCTCCAAAGGATTCTGGAACTTAAAGTAGATCTTTATGCCTTCGGAGTTGATGTCTTTCAGCAAAGCTATCTCTTCCTTTGCGGAGAGAGAAGTCTCAATGCCGATGACTACCCCTTCCGCTACTGCCAATTCACCAGCCTCATGCAGGCGTTTCACTATCTCGGGGCGGAGTTCGGGATGTTTCTGCAAATCGCAGTTGATGCCCAACGGAAGGAAGGCGACCTTCACCTGCATGGCCTTCATGGTCTGAAGGCAATCCTTTACCAAGTCTATAAAGTTGGCGCGTCCGACGATAGACTGAGCATAGAAGCCGGACATGGCGATGGAGGCTATCTGGATGTTATATTCAGAGGACTTTTCTTTGAAGAGCTTTTGAAATTCGGGGTCGCGCAGCTTGTTGTCGAACATTTCACGATTGCCCAAGCTGCCCATATCCAACTCAACACCATCGCATCCAAGTTCTCTAGCCAACTGGAACTCGCCAATCTTTTGACGTTTCAGTATCATCCAGTCGCACACAGCAACTTTGTAGATTTGGTCATTGGACGGTTTACGAGACTGAGCGACGGAAGGAATAACATCCGCCAAGGCAACAAGGGCCAACAACAGAAGGATTTGTTTTCTCATGATTCTAGATAATGTGTTATAAAATTGGTTTCTGTTGCAAATATAGCCTTTTCCATCGTTACGGCTGGTATGACGAGATTAAATATCGTGAAAAAGGAAGTGATAGCAATGATTCGGTGATTGCACGGCAACGGTGAGCATATAAAGAAAGCTGCCCACTTGTGGTGGACAGCTTCCCGTATGAAGTGAATAATATATCTGATTATTCAGCCTTAGGAGCCTCTTCTGCAGGAGTCTCTGTTGCCGGAGCCTCTGCCGTTGCCTCAGCAGCTTCCTGAGCAGGAGCCTCTGCTGCAACGCTCTTCTTGGAACGACGTGTACGACCGCTCTTCTTAGCGACTTTATCCTTAGCCATGTTCTCATCGTAGTCAACAAGCTCGATGAAGCACATCTCGGCGTTGTCGCTCGGACGGTTGCCCAACTTGATGATGCGTGTGTAACCTCCCGGACGGTCAGCTATCTTCACAGAGATTTCCTTGAAAAGCTCAGTTACAGCAAATTTATCTTGCAGATAAGAGAAAACTACACGACGTGAATTTGTTGTATCATTCTTTGATTTCGTGAGCAAAGGTTCTACAAACTTCTTCAATTCTTTTGCCTTTGCAACAGTCGTAGTGATTCTTTTGTGCTTGATCAGGGAAACAGCCATGTTTGACAGCATAGCGTGTCTGTGAGAAGCAGTACGACCCAGATGGTTAAATTTCTTATTGTGTCTCATTGTTATTCTTTGTCTAATTTATACTTAGAAATATCAGTTCCAAACGACAGATTCAGACTTTCGAGCAAATCATCAAGCTCAGTAAGCGATTTCTTACCGAAGTTGCGGAACTTAAGCAGGTCGGTCTTGTTGAACTGTACCAAATCGCCAAGGGTCTCCACATCGGCAGCCTTCAAGCAGTTGAGGGCACGGACAGAAAGGTCCATATCGACAAGCTTGGTCTTCAACAATTGACGCATATGCAATACCTCCTCATCAAACTCTTCATTGCCGTCAATATCGGATGTCTCCAACGTAATCTTCTCATCAGAGAACAACATGAAGTGATAGATAAGGATTTTTGCAGCCTCTTTCAGCGCTTCCTTCGGGTGAATGGAACCATCCGTAGTGATCTCGAGCACGAGTTTGTCATAGTCAGTTTTCTGCTCTACGCGGAACGGCTCAATCGTGTACTTGACATTACGGATTGGAGTGTAAATAGAATCGATCGGCAACACATTAACGTCGGTGCAGAACTCACGGTTCTCGTCAGCGGGAACGTAACCTCTACCCTTGTTAATGGTAAGATCTATTTGCATTGTTGCTTTTGAGTCTAAATGGCAAATAACCAATTCAGGGTTTAACACTTCAAATCCGGTCAAATACTTGCCTATATCACCAGCTTTGAACTCTGTTGCATTCTCGATAGAGATACTTACTTTTTCGTTTTCGAACTCTTCCACTATTTGTTTGAATCGAACTTGCTTCAGATTCAAAATAATGTTGGTGACATCCTCCTTCACTCCCGGAACAGAAGAGAACTCATGCTCGACACCAGCTATACGGATGGTGTTGATAGCAAAGCCTTCGAGGGAAGACAAAAGGATACGGCGCAAGGCATTACCAACAGTAATACCGAATCCGGGCTCCAACGGGCGAAACTCAAACTTACCATACTTTGAATCCGCCTCCAACATTAATACTTTATCAGGTTTTTGAAATGCTAATATCGCCATGAACTTAATTATTATTTAGAGTATAACTCAACAATCAAATGCTCTTTGATATTCTCCGGAATATCTGCTCTCTCGGGGATGTGCAACAGTTTACCAACTTTGGTATTCTCGTCCCACTCCAACCAAGGATACTTGCTGTGATTGAATCCTGCCAAAGCATTGCCAATCACTTCCAAAGATTTAGAACGTTCACGAACGCCAACCAACTGACCGGGCTTCACAGAGTAAGAAGGGATGTTTACCACCTTACCATCTACCGTGATGTGTCTGTGGCTAACGAGCTGGCGAGCAGCAGCGCGTGTAGGAGCAATACCCAAACGATAAACAACGTTATCGAGACGTCTCTCCAGGTTCTGCAGAAGCACCTCACCAGTAATACCACTGGAGCTGGCAGCTTTCTCAAACATATTACGGAATTGTTTCTCTAAGACACCGTAAGTATATTTGGCTTTCTGCTTTTCGGCCAACATGATTCCGTACTCAGAAGTTTTTCTTCTTCTCGAGTTACCATGCTGTCCAGGAGGATAGTTTCTCTTAGACAAAACTTTATCAGCTCCAAAAATAGCTTCACCAAATTTACGGGCAATTCTTGATTTTGGTCCAGTATATCTAGCCATTTTACTTCAATTTTAATTTATTAATAGATGGACTTAGATTGTAGCAGCCGCGATTGCAGAAAGGAAATTACAATCCAAAAATCAATCCGAGTCACATCTCTGATTTGGTTATCTCTATCTTATACTCTTCTTCTCTTGGGAGGACGACAACCGTTGTGTGGAAGCGGTGTTACGTCAATAATCTCAGTAACCTCGATACCAGCTCCGTGTACAGTTCTGATAGCAGACTCACGTCCGTTACCCGGGCCCTTCACGTAGGCTTTCACCTTTCTAAGACCGAGATCATAAGCTACCTTAGCACAATCCTGGGCAGCCATCTGTGCTGCGTACGGAGTGTTCTTCTTTGAGCCTCTAAATCCCATTTTACCTGCAGAAGACCAAGAGATGATCTGACCTTCACTATTAGCAAGAGAAACGATAATGTTGTTGAATGATGAATGAACATGCAACTGTCCGTTCGCATCAACCTTCACATTTCTCTTTTTAGCTGCGACTGTTTTCTTTGCCATATCAACAATTATTATTTAGTAGCTTTTTTCTTGTTTGCAACAGTTTTCTTGCGACCCTTGCGAGTACGGGCGTTGTTCTTGGTGCTCTGACCTCTCACGGGCAGACCGATACGGTGACGAACACCACGGTAGCAACCAATATCCATCAAACGTTTGATGTTCAACTGTACTTCAGAACGAAGGTCACCTTCAACCTTATACTCAGCACCAATGATCTCGCGGATTTTTGCTGCTTGGTCGTCAGTCCAGTCTTTCACATGAAGGTCTCTGTCGACACCGGCCTTATCCAAGATCTTTGCAGAACTACTGCGACCTATACCATAAATGTAGGTCAACGCAATCTCACCTCTTTTATTTTGAGGCAAATCTACACCAACTATTCTTATTGCCATATTCTTAATGTGTTATTTTTCGACAACAACTTAACCCTGACGTTGCTTGAACTTAGGGTTCTTTTTGTTAATTACATACAAACGGCCATTACGTCTGACTATCTTACATTCTGGCGTACGCTTCTTTAAAGATGCTCTAACTTTCATATCTATATTTTTTATTTATATCTAAAAACAATTCGACCTTTCGATAAATCATAAGGCGACATTTCTACCCGTACTTTATCTCCTGGTAATATCTTGATGTAATGCATTCGCATTTTGCCCGAGATGTGAGCAGTAATCTCATGCCCGTTTTCCAACTCTACACGGAACATTGCATTCGACAAGGCTTCAGCAATGACTCCGTCTTGTTCTATCGCAGATTGTTTTGCCATATTAAATCGCTTTATCTCCTAAAACTTGTTCGATATATTCAAAAGTGGACAAGATGTCTGCATGACCAGCACCAACTGCAACAGTGTGCTCAAAATGAGCGGCGCACTTAGTATCGACGGTCTTTATCGTCCAACCATCACGCTCCATGTATATCTTGTGACTACCCAGTGTTATCATCGGCTCGATGGCAATGCACAGACCACGCTTCATCAATAGTCCTGTGCCACGCTGACCGTAGTTCGGAACCGCAGGATCTTCGTGCATCTCCTTGCCAATGCCGTGACCGACAAACTCACGAACAACACCATACGAGCGTTCTTCAACACATTGTTGGACAGCATTTCCGATGTCACCGATACGCTTTCCATGAACCGCGTTCTCTATTCCAAGATAAAGAGCTTTCTTCGTTACCTTCAGAAGTTCGAGAATTTCCGGCTTCACCTCACCCACGCAAAAGGTATAAGCGGAATCTCCACAATAACCATTAAGCAAGGTGCCACAATCCACGGAAACTATATCACCGTCTTTCAACGGAGTGTCATTAGGTATACCATGAACAACCTGATCGTTTACAGAGGTACAGATAGAAGCGGGGAACGGTTGTTTGCCAAACTGGTTAGGGAAACCCTTGAAAGTAGGCACGGCCCCATTATCTCTGATAAATTCCTCAGCAACCTTATCGAGTTGCAGGGTGGTAACTCCTGGTTTTATCATTTTAGCCACTTCGGCCAAAGTTCTCCCCACAAGGAGATTACTTTGGCGAAGCAACTCTATCTCATCTTCAGTTTTTAAATATACCATTAGTATATAAAACTATTAGTACGCAGCAACATTTGCAGAACGCCCTCTGATCCTTCCGGACTGGAGCAGACCGTCATAGTGTCTCATCAACAGATGACTTTCTACCTGTTGTAATGTATCCAATACAACACCCACAAGAATCAACAAAGATGTTCCTCCAAAGAACTGGGCAAACTCAGTCTTCACTCCGAAGACACCTGCAAAAGCAGGGAGGATGGCGATAACAGCCAAGAAGAGAGAACCGGGAAGAGTGATACGAGACATAATAGCATCGATATACTCAGCGGTGTTCTTTCCTGGTTTAATTCCAGGTATGAATCCGTTATTACGTTTCATGTCCTCAGCCATCTGGTTGGGATTGATAGTAATAGCAGTATAGAAGTAAGTGAACACGATAATGAGAATCGCGAAGATTACATTATACCCGAAACTTGTATGGTCAACCAATGAACGGAGGAAGCCATTCGCATTTTCAGCATTTGAAAAACCGATAAATGTAAGAGGTATGAACATGATAGCTTGAGCGAAGATGATAGGCATCACGTTAGCGGCATTCACTTTCAAAGGAATGTACTGACGAGCTCCACCATATTGCTTGTTGCCTACAATCTTCTTCGCATACTGCACAGGAATCTTGCGGGTTCCCTGAACTAGCAGGATAGCGGCAGCAATGACGAACAGCAAGAAGATAATCTCGAAGATAAACATCACGACACCACCTGCACCAGGAGATGCCATTCTCGAGATAAACTCTTGGGTTAAAGATTGCGGAAGGCGAGCGATGATACCTACCAAGATGATGAAGGAGATACCGTTACCGATACCCTTATCCGTGATACGTTCACCGAGCCAAAGAATGAACATACTTCCAGCAGCCAAAATGATGGTCGAAGTGATCATAAACAATGTCCAATCTAATGAAGCATTCAATGACGGTCCAGCCTGAGCCTTCAAGTTAATCAAGTATGAAGGTGCCTGGAACAACAATATTGCAATTGTCAGATAGCGGGTGTATTGATTGATCTTTCTACGTCCGCTCTCACCCTCACGCTGTAACTTCTGGAAATAGGGCACTGCAATAGCCAAAAGCTGTATGACAATGGAAGCTGAGATGTAGGGCATGATACCCAATGCAAAGATAGACGCATTGGAAAAAGCTCCACCTGAGAACATGTTCAGCAAAGCCAAAAGTCCTTCACTTGTCTGCTCGTGCAACTTAGTCAGCATATTCGGATTGATACCCGGAAGTACGATGTATGTACCGAATCTGTAGATTGCAACAAACAACACAGTGATAAGGATCCGATCTCTCAGATCCTTAATCTTCCATATATTCTTTAATGTTTCAATAGATTTTCTCATTGAATTAAAGTTTTATAGCATTACCACCAACAGCTTCAATCGCTGCAATTGCACTCTTAGAAAAAGCATTGGCTTCAATATCGAGCTTCGCAGTCAATTTCCCGTTACCTAAAACTTTAACCAACTGTTTAGAAGAAACAAAACCTGCTTCAATAAGATCGTTCAAAGAAATCTTTGAGAGATTCTTATCAGTAGCCAATGTTTGAATGGTATCCAAGTTCACAGCCTTGTACTCAACACGGTTGATGTTCTTGAAACCAAATTTCGGAACACGACGTTGCAACGGCATCTGTCCGCCTTCAAAACCAATCTTATTTGAATAACCAGATCTTTGCTTTGCACCTTTGTGACCTCTGGTAGAAGTACCACCCATGCCAGAACCCGGACCACGTCCGATTCTCTTACGTGTGCGTACAGAACCTAAAGCCGGTTGTAAATTATGTAATTTCATACTGAAACTTAATTTTAAGATTAATAATTACTCAATAACGGTAACCAAGTGTTTAACCTTCTCTACCATTCCCAGAACAGAAGGGGTTGCTTCACGTTCAACCACACGATTCATCTTACGAAGGCCAAGTGCGTCAAGAGTTCTTTTCTGATC
>CAVINS010000003.1:0-40602 GCA_963643925.1 Bacteroidaceae bacterium | reverse complement strand
GATCCTTAGGAGCACCAATTCTGCTTTTCGTTTGTTTAATCTTTATAGTAGACATAAAACCTCCTTATCCTCTAAATACTTTTTCCATACTGATTCCTCTGTTCTGAGCAATCGTTCTAGCGTCTCTCATCTCGCCGAGTGCAAGAATGGTAGCCTTTACCAAGTTGTGGGGGTTCGAAGAACCTTTTGACTTGGCCAGCACGTCCGTTATTCCTACGCTCTCGAGTACGGCACGCATGGCACCACCGGCTACAACGCCAGTACCATGAGAAGCAGGCTTGATGAATACCTTTGCACCACCAAAGCTAGCCTCTTGTTCGTGAGGCACAGTTCCCTTCAGAACAGGAACGCGAGTAAGGTTCTTCTTCGCAGCCTCAACGCCCTTGGCGATAGCAGCAGTAACCTCACTTGCTTTTCCAAGTCCCCAACCGATAATACCATCCTCATTACCTACTACAACGATAGCGGAAAAACTGAATGTACGACCACCTTTTGTAACTTTGGTAACACGATTAATGGCAACCAGTCTATCTTTCAATTCGATATCGTTAGATATCTTAACTTTATTATTAACTGCCATAATTTATCAAAATTTAAGTCCACCGTTACGAGCAGCATCAGCCACTTCTTTAACTCTCCCGTGATACAAGTAACCGTTACGGTCAAAAACGACACTGGTGATACCTACCTCTTGAGCTTTCTTGGCAATCAACTCACCGACTTTAGCAGCCTGCTCTTTCTTAGGCATGGTCTCCATACCAAGAGAAGAAGCAGCAGCCTTAGTTGTACCACTCAAATCGTCAATCAATTGAACGTAAATCTGCTTGTTGCTTCTGAAAACCGACATACGAGGACGTTCAGCAGTTCCAGAAATTTTATTCCGAACTCTATATTTAATCTTGATTCGTCTTTCTATTTTTGTTGTCATGATAATACAATTTTATGTAAATTACTTAGCACCTGCTGACTTACCCGACTTTCTGCGGATTTCCTCACCAACAAATTTAATACCTTTTCCTTTGTAAGGCTCAGGCATACGGAAAGAACGTATCTTGGCGCAAACTAAACCAAGCAATTGTTTGTCGCAAGATTCCAAGATAATAAGAGGATTCTTATTTCTTTCAGATTTGGTCTCAACTTTAACTTCAGGAGGCAACTGCAAGAAAATTGCATGAGTGTAACCCAAAGAAAGTTCAAGCAAGTTACCGGTATTTGAGGCACGATAACCTACACCGACAAGTTCGAGCTCTTTCTTGTAACCTTCAGAAACACCTACAACCATATTGTGAACCAAAGCACGGTACAAGCCATGGTAAGCATGTCTCTGCTTGGGGTCGTCAACCATAGTCTCCTCGTTTTCTGAGAAAGCGATATGACCATCCTCGATAGCTACATTGATAGCCGGATTTACATATTGGCTCAACTCGCCTTTAGGTCCTTTAACTGTGACCTTATCATCCTTAAAAGTAACTGTTACACCACTAGGGATAGCAACAGGTAATTTTCCAATTCTAGACATAGATAAATCCTCCTATTAATATACGTAGCAAAGAACTTCACCACCAATCTTGAGAGTAGCGGCTTCCTTGTCAGTCATAACACCTTTGGAAGTAGATATAATGGCAATACCTAATCCGTTAATCACTCTCGGCATATCCTTGTAACCGGTGTACCTACGCAAACCCGGAGAGGATACCCTTTCTAACTTCTTGATCGCGTTAACTTTATTAACGGGATCATACTTCAAAGCTACTTTAATAGAACCTTGAGGACCATCTTCTACAAACTTGTAGTTAAGGATGTAACCTTTTTCAAAAAGGATCTTTGTAATCTCCTTTTTAAGATTTGAGGCAGGAATTTCAACAACTCTGTGCTTAGCACTGATGGCGTTTCTCAACCTCGTCAAATAATCTGCTATTGGATCTGTCATAAAAAATTAAATTAATCAGGTCTATCCTGACAATATTTAAACTAAAAATTACCAACTTGCTTTTTTAACTCCAGGAATCAAACCATTAGAAGCCATCTCCCTGAACTGGATTCTTGAAATACCAAACTGGCGGATGTATCCTCTTGGACGACCGGTCAGCTTACAACGGTTATGCAGACGAATCGGATTGGAATTCTTAGGCAAGTCCTGCAATTTCTGAGCGGCTTCGTAAGCCTCTGCAGGTTCTCCAGTGTTTACAATCTTCTTCAGCTCTGCACGCTTAGCTGCATATTTGGCTACAAGTTTAGCTCGTCTAATTTCGCGAGCCTTCATCGATTCTTTTGCCATAACTAGTCTTTTTTAGCGTTTTTAAAAGGTAAACCGAATTCTTTCAGCAAAGCATAACCTTCTTCATCTGTCTGTGCAGAAGTAACGAAAGTGATGTTCATACCCAAAATCTTCGTGATGCTATCGATGTTGATTTCGGGGAAGATGATTTGCTCTTGGATACCCAAGGTATAATTACCTCTACCGTCGAATTTGCTCTCAATACCCTTGAAATCTCGGATACGGGGCAAAGCCACGCGAACCAACTTCTCAAGGAACTCGTACATTCTTTCTCTACGCAAAGTAACCATAACGCCAATAGGCATTTTTTTACGCAACTTGAAGTTTGCAATATCTTTGCGAGAAATTGTGGCAACAGCTTTCTGACCAGTAATTGTGGTCATCTCATTGATGGCAACTTCGATAATCTTCTTGTCGGCAACAGCCATACCCAAACCTTGATTGATCACAATCTTTTTGAGGGCAGGAATCTGCATAGAAGAAGAATACTGAAATTGTTTTTGCAATGCAGGAGCGATACGCTCTGCATACTCTTTCTTAAGGCTTGCAGTATTACTCATTACTTAATCTCCTCTCCTGATTTTTTAGCATAACGAACAAATGTTCTTCCATCAGCACTTTCTCTACGGCCAACGCGAGTGGGTTTACCTGACTTAGGGTCAATCAAGCTCAAGTTAGAGATGTGGATAGGAGCTTCCTGCTTCACAATACCACCTTGAGGATTCTTCGCATTGGGCTTTACGCTCTTAGAGACCATGTTATAGCCTTCTACCAAAGCCTTCTGTTCTTTGACGAAAACCTTCAACACACGGCCCTGTTTGCCTTTGTCGTCGCCAGCGTTGATATAAACTGTATCGCCTTTTTTAATATGTAACTTACTCATTACTTAAATCCTTAAAAAAATTAAAGTACTTCAGGTGCAAGTGAAACCACTTTCATGTTAGCAGCACGCAACTCTCTAGCTACAGGTCCAAAAATACGACTTCCTCTAATCTCGCCTGCGTTGTTCAGCAATACGCAAGCATTATCATCAAATCGAATATAAGAGCCGTCAGCACGACGGATTTCCTTCTTCGTACGTACAATCAAGGCCTTTGATACCGCACCTTTTTTAATATCACTGGATGGGATAACGCTCTTAATAGAGACAACGATAACATCCCCAACAGAGGCATAACGTCTCTTTGTACCGCCTAACACGCGGATGCAAAGAGCCTCTTTGGCGCCACTGTTGTCACATACTGTAAGTCTGGATTCTGTTTGTATCATAATTATTTAGCTCTTTCTACAATTTCAACCAATCTCCATCTCTTTGTCTTGCTCAAAGGACGCGTTTCCATGATACGAACAGTATCTCCAGGATTACATTCATTCTTTTCGTCATGAGCGTGGTATTTCTTCGTCTTACTAACGAACTTACCATAAATAGGGTGTTTCTCCTTGAACTTGGCAGCAACAGTAATGGTCTTATCCATTTTATTGCTCACGACAACACCCGTTCTTTCTTTTCTTAAATTTCTGACTTCCATTACGACCATTATTATTTGTTAAGTTCTCTCTGACGTAATTCTGTTTTCATACGCGCAATCGTTCTGCGTAATTTCTTGATTTGCGCAGGATTCTCCAACGGAGAGATAGAATGGTTCAGAACCATCTGATTGTAATTGGCTATTTCAGTTTCAACTCTTTCAGCCAATTCCGCTGTCTGTATTTCTCTAATTTCTGCGATCTTCATAATTAAACATTTTGATTTTGTGCGTCATAATCACGTCTAACAATAAACTTTGTTGTAACAGGGAGTTTTTGGGCAGCCAAACGCAAAGCCTCCTTGGCAATTTCGTATGAGACACCTTCAGCTTCAATGAGCACGCGACCTGGGGTTACAGGTGCTACGAAGCCTTCGGGATTACCTTTACCTTTACCCATACGTACATCAGCAGGCTTACGGGTAATCGGTTTGTCAGGGAAAACTCGAATCCAAATCTGTCCCTGACGTTGCATATATCTTGTCACAGCAACACGAGCAGCTTCCAACTGTCGTCCTGTAATCCATTTGGTCTCAAGAGACTTGATACCGAATGAACCAAAGGCCAGCTGGTTGCCTCTCTGTGCGTTACCTTTTTGGGTACCCTTCTGCTGTCTTCTGAATTTTGTTTTTTTGGGTTGTAACATAATTCAAAATTTCAAATTCGTTAGCAATTATTTTTTCTTTCTCTTGAAGTTCTTACCTACATTGTTACGGTCATTGTTTCTACGGTCACCTTCCTTAGCTTGAGTAAAGTTAGGAGCGAGGTCGCATTTTCCGTAGACTTCACCACGACAAATCCATACTTTGATACCGAGTAGACCAACTTTTGTCAATGCTTCTGTGTGGCAATAGTCAATGTCAGCTCTGAAAGTATGCAACGGAGTTCTACCTTCTTTGTACATCTCGGAACGAGCCATTTCAGCACCATTCAAACGGCCAGAGATCAAAACCTTGATACCTTCGGCACCCATACGCATCGTGTTGGCTACAGCCATCTTGATGGCACGACGATAAGCAATCTTACCCTCAACCTGACGAGCGATGTTGTTGGCTACGATAACCGCATCCAACTCAGGACGTTTAATCTCGTAGATGTTTATTTGGATATCCTTGTCGGTAATCTTCTTCAATTCCTCTTTAAGCTTGTCAACCTCCTGACCACCTTTGCCGATGATAATTCCCGGACGTGCCGTACAAACAGTAATCGTAACGAGTTTAAGTGTACGCTCGATAACAATTCTTGAAACACTAGCTTTAGCGAGACGGGCGTTAAGGTATTTACGGATTTTGCTGTCTTCGAGCAAGGCTTCGCCGAAGTCTTTGCCACCATACCAGTTAGAATCCCATCCTCTAATGATTCCCAGACGATTACTTATCGGATTAACTTTTTGTCCCATTCTTTACTGATTTAGATTATCATTAGCATTCTTAGTATCCACAAACAAAGTAACGTGATTAGAACGTTTACGGATTCTGAAACCGCGTCCCTGCGGAGCCGGTCTCATACGTTTAAGCGTAACACCGCAATCAACATAAATGTTTGTTATAAACAACTCACCGTTCTCAGCCTTACGCTCGTTTTTCTGTTCCCAGTTGGAAATAGCGGAGCGCAATAGTTTTTCTACTCTTGCAGAAGCCTCTTTTGAGGAGAACTTCAGAACGCCGAGAGCTCGGTTAACCTCCATGCCGCGAACCATGTCAGCAACAAGGCGCATTTTACGCGGAGAGGTAGGAACATTTTGCAACTTTGCAAAATACATTGTTTTAAGGGCTTCTTTTCTCTTTTCAGCCGATATTTTCTTTCTACGTCCCATTATAATTTACTTTTTATTTTTTCTTATTACCAGCATGGCCACGGAACGTACGTGTAGGAGCAAATTCTCCCAACTTATGTCCGACCATATTCTCTGTAACATAAACAGGAATGAACTTATTTCCGTTATGAACTGCTACTGTATGCCCGACAAAATCAGGGGAAATCATCGAAGCTCTAGCCCAAGTCTTAACGACTGACTTCTTGCCGCTTTCGTTCATGGCAATAATCTTGTTCTCCAGTTTAACGTTAATATATGGACCTTTTTTTAATGAACGACTCATAATTTACTCAATTAATCTTGTTACTACTATCTTCTCTCAATAATGTACTTAGAAGACTGTTTCTTCGGAGCTCTTGTCTTCAAGCCCTTAGCATACAATCCCTTACGCGATCTCGGGTGACCTCCGGAAGCACGTCCTTCACCACCACCCATCGGGTGATCAACAGGGTTCATAACGACACCACGGTTGTGAGGACGACGTCCAAGCCAGCGAGAGCGTCCAGCCTTACCTGAACTTTCGAGAGCGTGGTCAGAGTTACCAACGCTACCGATAGTAGCTTTACATGTGCAAAGAATTTGTCGCAACTCTCCGGAAGGCAATTTGATAACGCAATAGTTACCTTCACGAGAAGTCAATTGAGCAAAGTTTCCAGCTGATCTTACGAGCACAGCACCTTGTCCCGGACGCAATTCAATGTTGTGAATCACAGTACCGACAGGAATGTTCTGAAGAGGCAAAGCATTACCTATCTCAGGCGCTGCTGTATCTCCAGACATAAGCGTGCTTCCCACTTGTAAACCATTAGGGGCGATGATGTATCTCTTTTCGCCATCTGCATAGTACAACAAAGCGATACGAGCCGAACGGTTCGGATCGTATTCGATTGTCTTAACGACTGCAGGAACACCGTCTTTGTTTCTCTTGAAATCGATAAATCTAAATTTTCTCTTATGTCCGCCACCGATGTAACGCATGGTCATCTTACCGGTATTGTTACGTCCACCTGTTGAACGTTTTCCGCATATAAGAGACTTTTCTGGTACCGATGCAGTAATCTCTTCAAAAGTACCAATAACCTTATGTCTTTGCCCCGGCGTTGTGGGCTTAAATTTACGTACTGCCATCTTCTATTTAAATATTACTATAAAAATCAATAGTATCGCCCTCTTTCAAAGTAACAATGGCTTTCTTGTAAGCATTTGTTCTTCCTTTGATAAGACCGGCTCTCGTATAACGACTCTTACTCTTTCCAGAGTATCTCATCGTGTTGACATCTACAACTGTTACGTTGTACATAGCCTCGACCGCACGCTTAATCTCCAACTTGTTCACATCCGGAGACACGATAAATCCGAATCGGTTGTTGAACTTATCGGATACTGCGGTCATCTTTTCTGTCACCAGAGGTTTAATAATAATTCCCATTCTTAGGCCTCCTTATTGATTAAGACGTCGTCAATACTTTTAAACGAGCTCTCAGCAACGAGAAGCACATCAGCATCCAGCACCTTGTAGGTGTTCAAAGCCGAAGCGCTAATTACCTGAGCACGTTGAATATTACGAGCTGACAAAAATACATTTTTATTAGCTTCAGGCAAAACGAGAAGAACCTTCTTGCCTTCTATTTTAAGGTTCTTAACAATTTCTACGAATTCTTTAGTCTTAGGGGCCTCAAAGGTAAAATCCTCTACGGCTACGATAGAATTCTCCTTTGCCTTGTATGACAAAGCTGAAAGGCGAGCCAAAGCTTTTACTTTCTTGTTAAGTTTGAAGGAATAGTCGCGAGGTTTCGGACCAAAAACACGTCCACCACCTACGAGTACAGGTGAGTTGATATCACCACGGCGTGCACCACCACCACCTTTCTGGCGGATGAGCTTGCGTGTTGAACCACTGATTTCGCTTCTTTCTTTAGACTTGTGCGTTCCCTGACGCTGGTTTGCCATATACTGCTTCACAGCCAAGTAAATAGCATGATCGTTGGGTTCGATGCCGAAGATAGCTTCATTTAAAGCCACCGTACGACCAGTCTCCTGACCTTTAATGTTATATACGTTAAGTTCCATTATTTCTCAATTATTACGATTGAACCTTTGTATCCTGGAACAGAGCCCTTAATCAAAAGAAGATTGTGTTCCGGAATAACCTTTAACACTTGCAAGTTGTGGGTAGTAACTCTGTCGCCACCCATCTGGCCTGCCATACGCATACCTTTAAAGACTTTAGCAGGATAAGAGCAAGCACCAATAGAACCCGGTTTACGGGCACGGTTGTGCTGACCGTGAGTAGACTGACCTACACCACCAAAACCATGTCTTTTAACTACACCCTGGTAACCTTTACCTTTAGAGGTTCCAATCACGTCAACATAAACTGAATCGTTGAAAAGCTCAACAGTGATAGTATCACCCAAATTCAGTTCTGTTTCAAAATTCTTGAACTCGGCCAAGTGTCTCTTGGGAGTTACGCCAGCTTTCTTAAAGTGTCCCATCAAAGGCTTTGTGGTATTCTTCTCTTTAGCTTCCTGGAAGCCTACCTGAACAGCAGCATAGCCGTCCTTTTCAACACTTTTAATCTGAGTAACTACACAAGGACCTGCTTCGATAACAGTGCATGGTACGTTCTTACCATCGGCACTGAAAACGGATGTCATTCCGATTTTCTTTCCTAATAATCCTGGCATTTCAGTTGATTTTAAAATTAAACTTTAATTTCTACTTCTACTCCACTGGGCAATTCCAACTTCATCAGAGCGTCTACTGTCTTGGCGGTAGAGCTGTAGATGTCGATCAATCTCTTGTAAGAAGAGAGTTCGAATTGCTCACGAGCCTTCTTATTTACGAAGGTTGAACGGTTAACAGTGAAAATTCTCTTGTGTGTTGGGAGGGGAATTGGTCCGCTCACGATAGCACCTGTAACTTTCACAGTTCTTACAATCTTCTCAGCTGACTTGTCAACCAGATTGTGATCGTAAGATTTCAATTTGATTCTGATTTTTTGACTCATTGTTTTTAGTTGTTAATAAATTAGCTATTTAAGGGGAGCAAGTTAAGAGTCATTCGCTAACTTGCTCCCATATAAATCATTATACTAAATCGGTACGTCCTTTAACCTCTTCGAGCACAGTCTTGGCGATTGAGCTAGAAACTTGTGCGTGATGAGAGTAAGACATTGATGAAGTTGCACGACCGGAAGTGATGGTACGCAAAGCTGTCACGTAACCGAACATCTCTGCCAGAGGCACCATAGCCTTCACGATGCGGGCACCAGAACGGCTGGACTCCATACCTTCAACCTGACCACGACGTTTGTTCAAGTCACCGATCACGTCACCCATGTTTTCCTCAGGAGTAACGACCTCGAGTTTCATCATCGGCTCCATGAGCACAGGACCTGCCTTCACGCAAGCATTCTTGTATGCCTGGATAGCGCAGATTTCGAATGACAACTGGTCAGAGTCCACAGGGTGGAAAGAGCCATCGAGCAAAGTCACCTTCAAGGAATCCAAGGGGAAGCCGGCGAGCACACCGTTCTTCATAGCCGTTGTAAAACCTTTCTGTACCGAGGGGATAAATTCCTTGGGAATGTTACCACCCTTCACCTCATCGATGAACTGTAAGCCACCTTCCTTGAAGTCTTCGTCAACCGGACCTACGTTCACGATGATGTCGGCGAACTTACCACGACCACCAGACTGTTTCTTATAAACCTCGCGGAGGTTAACGGTCTTGGTGATGGCCTCTTTGTAGTTAACCTGAGGACGGCCCTGGTTACACTCAACCTTAAATTCACGTTTCAGACGGTCAATGATGATATCCAAGTGGAGCTCACCCATACCGGAGATGATGGTCTGACCAGTCTGCTCGTCGGTACGTACCGTGAAGGTAGGATCCTCCTCGGCCAACTTAGCCAAACCATTTGACAGTTTGTCGAGGTCTTTCTGAGTCTTTGGCTCTACAGCGATACCGATAACCGGCTCAGGGAAGTCCATAGACTCAAGTACGATAGGAGCCTCTTCGTCGCAAAGTGTATCACCAGTGCGGATATCCTTGAAGCCTACACCGGCACCGATATCACCAGCGCTGATCACTTCAACAGGATTCTGCTTGTTTGAGTGCATCTGGAAGATACGAGACACACGCTCCTTCTTGCCCGAACGGCTGTTGAAGACGTATGAACCAGCCTCAATCTTACCTGAGTACACGCGGAAGAAGGTCAGACGGCCTACGTAGGGGTCTGTAGCGATCTTGAATGCCAAAGCTGACATTTTCTCTTCCTCTTCGGGTTTACGATCTTCCTCAGCACCTGTATTCGGGTTCGTACCAACAACGTTTGGAGTATCCAACGGAGAGGGCAAGAATGCGCAAACGTAGTCGAGCAAAGTCTGAACACCCTTGTTCTTGAAGGAAGAACCGCAGAGCATCGGAACGATAGCCATCTGTACGGTACCGTTGCGGAGTGCACGGAGGATTTCCTCCTCGGTGATAGTAGAAGGATCGTCGAAATATTTCTCCATCAGAGTTTCGTCGAACTCAGCCACCTTCTCGAGCATCTTGTCTCTCCAAGTGTTAGCCTCATCAACCAGCTCAGCAGGGATATCGTCTACTTCGTAGTCAGCACCCATAGTCTCGTCGTGCCAGTAGATAGCTTTCATCTTGATAAGGTCTACCAAGCCCTTGAAGCTTTCCTCAGCACCGATAGGGATAACTACAGGACAAGGGTTGGCACCCAGAATGTCCTTCATCTGGCGAACAACCTCGAAGAAGTCAGCACCCGAACGGTCCATCTTGTTGACGTAACCGATACGAGGTACGTTGTACTTGTCGGCCTGACGCCAAACGGTTTCAGATTGCGGCTCCACGCCACCTACTGCGCAGTAAGTAGCCACAGCGCCGTCGAGCACACGCAGTGAGCGCTCCACCTCGGCGGTGAAGTCAACGTGTCCCGGAGTATCAATCAAGTTAATTTTATAAGTATTGCCGGCATAATTCCAGTGAGTAGTGGTTGCAGCAGAAGTAATCGTGATACCACGCTCCTGCTCCTGTTCCATCCAGTCCATGGTAGCAGCGCCATCATGCACCTCACCAATTTTATGAGTCAGACCCGTATAGAACAAAATACGCTCTGATGTGGTTGTCTTACCCGCATCGATATGCGCCATGATGCCGATGTTACGAGTCAAATGTAAATCATGTTTTGCCATCTTAAACTTTTACCTATTAAATTAGTACTTGATTAAAATCTGAAATGAGCAAAAGCACGGTTGGCCTCAGCCATACGGTGCATATCTTCTTTACGTTTGAAAGCTCCACCCTGTTCGTTGAATGCGTCAACAATCTCAGCAGCCAGCTTGTCTGCCATTGACTTGCCACCACGTTTACGAGCGAAAGCAATCAGGTTTTTCATCGAGATGGATTCCTTACGGTCCGGGCGGATTTCCGTAGGAACTTGGAATGTAGCACCACCGATACGGCGTGACTTAACCTCCACCTGAGGAGTTACATTGTCGAGCGCTTTCTTCCAAATTTCCAAAGGAGTAAGTTCTTCGTTGGAGAGTTTGTTCTTTACAGTGTCCAAAGCTGCGTAGAAGATTTCGTAAGAAGTGTTTTTCTTACCATCGTACATCAGATGGTTTACGAACTTTGAGACTTTCTGGTCGTTGAAGACCGGATCCGGAAGGATCACACGTTTTTTAGGTTTAGCCTTTCTCATTTTGATTGAAATTAGTGTTTTGTTTGAGGTTGCAAATCTGTTTTCTTCAACGTCTCCACCGAGACATTTACTCAACCCTTAGCTTATCCACAAACCAAAACGATTTTAATGTTTATTTCTTACCTTTTGCGGGCGCTGCCTGTCCGGGCTTCGGACGCTTAGCTCCGTATTTTGAACGTCTTTGTGTGCGGTTAGCAACACCGGCCGTATCCAATGTACCGCGAACGATGTGATAACGAACACCCGGGAGGTCTTTCACACGACCGCCACGTACCAAAACGATTGAGTGCTCCTGCAAGTTGTGGCCTTCACCAGGGATGTAGGAGTTGACCTCCTTCTGGTTTGTCAATTTCACACGAGCGACTTTACGCATAGCGGAATTAGGTTTCTTAGGAGTTGTAGTGTAAACTCTGACACAAACTCCACGTCGCTGAGGGCATGAGTTCAATGCCGGAGACTTACTCTTGTCTTCCAAGACCTGTCTTCCTTTTCTAACTAACTGTTGAATAGTAGGCATTTTGTTTGTTTTTAATTGTTATATATTTGTTTACTATTTTTCTGTACTATAAATCCAAACTATACATTTTGGGCTGCAAAGTTACCAATAGTATTTTAATAACCAATCAAAAACTCAAGAAAGTTTTTCTGCAAGGCTGATTTTTAGCATTCTTCGGTTCTTTCGCTACTTCATTACACGTGCCGGACGAGCAAAACAGTCCGGCGGGCGACGAGCTATAGTAAGCCATCATCGGCAAATGACCTACATGCCCATGGGCCGATGGCCTATCCACTCGTTGCCAGTTGACCAATATATTCGTCAATCATCAAGCCATTGCTCAATATTCCGTGTATAAAGGTCGCAGTCATCAGACTTCTCCTTTCACTGAAGAGAGAGGCATTTGCATCTCGTTCTCGTGAATGCGAATAGGTCCAAAGTCCTCCTCATACTTACGGATATTTTCCTGAAGGGTGAGCATGAGCCGCTTCACCTGCTCGGGAGACATGATGATGCGCGATTTCACGGAGACCTTGGGTATTCCGGGCACTATTCTGGCGAAGTCGATAATGAACTCTGAGCTGGAGTGGGCCACTACCGTACAGTTGGAGTATTCGCCCTGCCCTATCTCGTCGGTGAGTTCAAACCGTAAGTTTTGTTCTTGTTCGTTCATGTCATTATATATAATAAGGTATACGTCAGCATTTCATTCAAGAAGGGAAGTCCGTCAGTTGGACTCGCCCTCCACAAAGTTCTCGAAGAAGAGGTTCTCGCCATCGTACACGGCGTAGGAGAAGTAGCGTATCCAGTCGCCCAGTATGATGATGCGCGAGGAGGAGGCCAGCTTCAGGTCCAGTTCGATGTGGCGGTGGCCGAAGATGAAGTAGTTGATGTCCGGATGGCTTTTCAGGTAATCCTTGGCATAGAGCACCAAGTGCTCCTTGTCCTCACCCAAGTAGTCGGGTTCCTGACCGTTTACGCGTTTGAGCCGGCTGTGCTTCGCCCAGTTCAAGCCGAGCCACACGCTCCAGCGCGGATGGAGGGCCGAAAACAGACGCTGCAAGGTAGCGCTGTGGAACATCATACGCAGCATGCGGAAGCCCTTGTCCGTGTCGCCCAGACCGTCGCCATGAGCCAGATAGAATTCCTTGCCGTAGATTTCGCAGGTGAGGGGCTCGCGGTGAATAATCACGCCACACTCCTTTTCAAGATAATCGCCGCACCACAAGTCGTGGTTGCCGACGAAGAAATGCACCTCCACGCCTCTGTCCGTGAGTTCAGACAGTTTTCCCAAAAAGCGCGTGTATCCTTTGGGGACAACATATCTGAATTCATACCAAAAATCGAACATGTCGCCGAGGAGATAGACAGCAGCGGCACTGTCCTTTATCTTATCGAGGAAGTTTACCAACCGCCGCTCCTGCGTCCGTCCATGTTCAATTGCCAAAGAGCCCAGGTGGGCGTCAGACAAGAAATAGATATTCTTCATGGCTTCATCCGTTACATAAATCCAAGTTCCAGTTTTGCTTCGTCGCTCATCATGTCCTTGTTCCACTCCGGTTCGAACACCAGATTGACCGTCACGTTCTTTGTCCCCTCTATGGACTCCAGCTTCTGACGCACGTCTTCCATGAGGAAGTCTACCGCCGGACAGTTAGGAGCTGTCATCGTCATGTCGACGTCCACGTCGCCGTCGCCCTTCACTTCTATCTTGTAGATGAGTCCGAGGTCGTAGATGTTGACGGGAACTTCGGGGTCGTAGACCGTCTTGAGCATCGACACGACCTTCTCTTCTATCGAAAGTTTTGTATTTTCCATTTTCTTCATTATTATAATAAACGATCAAAGTTGGCCATCGTCGGCGAAGCTGTAATAGCTGCCATCCACCAACACCACATGATCCACTAGTCTAATATCCATCATCGAAGCCGCCTCGCGGAGCCTCTTCGTCACCCGCTTGTCCTCGGTGCTCGGCTTGGCCGTGCCCGACGGATGGTTGTGACAGAGGGCAATGCAGGTTGCGCGTTTGAGCAGAGCCTCGCGCAGTATGCAACGGATGTCCACCAGGGCGGAAGCTATTCCGCCGTCGCTGATTTTAGTCCGGCCGATTACCTTCATCGAATGGTTCATCAGCAGCACCCAGCACTCTTCGGTGTGCGAGTCGCAGAGCAGCGGATAGAACACCTTGTAGATGTCTGCGGAGTCGTGAATGGCCATCCGCTCCCGCATCTCGTCCTTCCGGCGTTTGCCGAGTTCCGAAGCCGCCAGTATCTTCAAGGCCTTCACCGGCCCAATGCCGTTGTAGCGGCAGAGGTCTTCCACGGAGCATTTTCCCAACTCATTCAAGTCGTCGCCGACGCCCTTCAGCACCTTGCGCATCAGTTCAACGGCAGAATCCTCCAGACTGCCCGACCCAATGAGGATGGCCAACAGCTCGGCATCGGACATGGCCGCCACGCCGTGCTGCAGCATCTTCTCCCTAGGGCGGTCCTCCTCGGCCCATTCGCGTATGGTCAGTTTCTGGCGACTCATTTATAGAAGTTCTTGTTAAATGCCGAAAACTCGTCAGCGTGACAGGCACAACGCTTCCACCAGGCGCAGAGGAATCCCGAGCCGTATCCCGTCAGTTGCACAAAAGCGGCTACGATGGAAAGCAAACCAATGTAGAGGCTCCGGTTCTGCACGGAAGAGTCCACAAGGATTATCAGCGCATAGAGCAGCAACAGGCTCCACAACAGATGACTGAAGCATCCGCCTATCAGTATAATCGCCACGCCGATGGTAAAAACCGCGGGCAACAAATGCACCAGTTTCAACGATTCGGGGTATTTTTTATATAGGTTGATGCGCGCAATGCCGGAGTTGTAGACCTGCTTGAAGAACTTCTTCAGGTCCGTCCGCCGCTTGTGCCACACCCATGCCTCGGGGAAGAGGCGGCAACGATAGCCGTTCTTGAAGATGCGGATACTGAAGTCGATATCCTCGCCAAAGCGCATTTTGGAGAATCCGCCAAGCGTCTTGAATGCCTCCGTGCGAACGCCCATATTGAAACTGCGCGGGTAGAACTTGTCCATCTTCTTCTTTCCACCTCGGATGCCTCCGGTGGTGAAGAACGAGGTCATCGCATAATTGATGGCCTTCTGCACGGGCGAGAAAGAGGCGTGCGCCTTGTCCGGACCGCCGAAAGCGTCGCACGGATTTCCGTTGAGCTCGCCCTCCACCCGCTGCAGGTATCCCGTGGGCAAGATGCAGTCCGAATCCAGGATAATCAAGTATTCGCCCTGAGCCACACCGGCACCATAGTTGCGAGCCGGACCAGGTCCGCCGTTCTCTATATAATAATAATGTATAGTGATGCGCAAAGCGAAGCGTTCGGCTACTTCCCGACAGGTCACAGCGGAGCCGTCGTCCACCACCACCACCTCAAAGTCCGTGAAGGTTTGTCCGCAAAGGCTCTCGAGCAGCTCGCCCAGCTCGTCGGGTCGGTTATAGACCGGAATTATAAAAGAGTATTTCATCTGTCCTCAATCACTTTATGGTACAAATATAGGTGTTTATTTTCAAATACCGAGCAAACGGGAGAGACAAACAATGAATTCAGTCCGTTTTTCCGTTCTACCGCCGCCGACGGATGCCCGTCGGCCGGATTGTCGGCCGTGATAATCCACAGCCATTTAACGGCCTAACCAGAGAAAAATATTTTCCCAGTCAGAGAAAAATATTTTCCTGGTCAGGAAAATATTTTAGTGTAAAAAGGCAGCTGTCGTCACCAGACCCCAGTAACGGGCAACGCGGACTTGCTCATATTGTTCAATGGAGCAAATCCGCGTTGCGTTGTTTCGTCAGATCCGTCGCCGCCGAGAGGCGTTATGGGACGGCGTCCCGACTTATGCTTTTACACGACCTACGTAAGAACCGTCGCGTGTGTCGATTTCGATGGTCTCGCCCTCGTTGATGAACAAAGGTACGCGAACCTCAGCGCCCGACTCCACAGTGGCAGGCTTCAGTGTGTTGGTAGCCGTGTCGCCTTTCAAGCCTGGCTCTGTATAGGTCACCTTCAGACGAACCTTCACAGGCAGCTCGCCGTAGAGGATTGTTTCAGAAGTAGCGTCGGAAACAACATCGATAACCATTCCTTCGGTCAGGAAGTCAACACCCGTAATCTGGTCGCGTGCGATAGGAACTTGGTCAAAAGTCTCCTGATTCATGAAGATATACTCATCACCCTCTTGATAGAGATACTGATAAGGGCGGCGCTCCACACGGACATCCTCCAGCTTCTCACCGATGTTGAAGCGACGTTCCAGAACGTAACCGTTCACCACATCTTTCAGTTTTGTACGCATGAATGTATTTCCCTTGCCCGGCTTAACGTGCAGGAAGTCAATACAGAAATACAGCTTACCATCCATACGGATTGCTGTTCCGATTTTAATGTCTTGAGCATTAATCATACTATGTTCTCTTATATATGTTTTTGATTATAAATTCAGTCCACGTCGGTACGACGATTCATAACGGCTGCAAAAGTAATCAATTGTGCAAAAAACACAAAAGTTTTGCCCAAAAATGAGTCTCACTATTGTTTTATTTAAAAAAAGCCTCTATCTTTGCAGCCCAAATTGATGTGAAATAAATAGAAAATCAAAAACATACAAAGATGAAAAGAACATTTCAGCCCTCTAACAGAAAGAGAAAAAACAAACACGGTTTCCGTGAGAGAATGGCTACCGCTAACGGTCGTCGCGTATTGGCCGCACGTCGTGCAAAAGGCCGCAAGAAATTAACCGTATCTGACGAGTACAACGGAAAATAATCCGCCTCGCCTTCGGTAAAGGAGACAAAGGGGTAAAGGTTTCGCAGCAGCGTGCCTTTGCTCCTTTTTGTTTTTATACGCGGCTAGGATGGCGCACCGGAGAGCGTCAGCCCATCGATAATTGAAGTATACCTCTACAGCCATTGAAGTAGTACTTCATTGGCACTTGAAGTAGTACTTCGCCGGCACTTAAGCTTTGGGTCATCAGTGTTCGAGTCCAGGCTTATCTTTCAAGCAGCAACACTGCGGTTTGAGGTAAAGCAAACCGCTACTGAGTAAAATATTTGGGATAAGCTTGGTATCCTGTCTCCGATTTCGATTATCTTTGCAACCTATAGACAGTGTCACACTAGATTTACATAGAAAGTACGGCTTATGACGAAAAAAGAATTCTTCTCATTCAAAAGCAACAAATTCTTTTGGCTCAACATCTTAGGGATGTGCCTGTTTGTTGTCATCGCTATGGTGGCAGCTCTCAAGTGGCTGGATGTCTACACCCAACACGGAACGGGCATCGAGGTGCCCGATCTGAAAGGCCTCTCACTGAACGAAGCCGAAGCCCGACTGAAAGCCGACGGGCTGGAGATGTCCGTCATCGACTCTACCTACGTCTCGGGATACCCCTACGGCTGCATCATCGAACAGAATCCCGCCATCGGCGCCAGGGTGAAACAGAATCACCGCATCTACGTCACCATCAATACCAACAGCGTGCCTCTGCGCGCCATTCCGGACATCATCGACAACTGCTCGCTGCGTGAGGCGCAGGCCAAGGTGAGCGCTTCCGGCTTCACTCTGGGCGAGAACGAGTTCATCCAGGGAGAGACGGATTGGGTCTACGGCGTAAAATACAGAGGCCTGCAACTGGCTACCGGAGCGAAAGTGCCCGTCGGCGCCAAGCTGGTGCTGGTGGTGGGCAACAACGACCTGATGTTGGACGACATGGAGCTCGACAGCCTGGACCTTCAAATAGGAACCGGCAAACGTGGTGCTGACGACATAGACACCATTCCCTACGTTGAGGATTCTTGGTTCTGACGGATTATGGAAGACGAAGAAGAGTTGTTTGACGAGATGGACGACCTGTCCGAAGAGGTGGAGCTGACCGCCGACGGACCGGAGCTGTACGAACACTTCCGTGTGGTGGTGGACAAAGGCCAAGTGCCGGTCCGCATCGACAAGTATCTGTTCGAACGCATCGTCAATGCCTCCCGCAACCGCATACAGAAAGCGGCCGACGCGGGATTCATCATGGCCAACGGCGTGCCGGTGAAAAGCAACTACAAGGTGAAGCCGAAGGATGTGCTGACGGTGATGATGAACCGCCCGCGCTACGAGAACGACATCACCCCCGAGGATATCCCACTGGACATCGTCTACGAGGACGACGACCTGATGGTGGTCAACAAGCCTGCCGGACTGGTGGTGCATCCCGGATGCGGCAACTACCACGGCACACTTGTCAACGCCATCGCCTGGCATCTGAAGGACAACCCCGACTACGACCCCAACGACCCGCAAGTGGGACTCGTTCACCGCATCGACAAGGACACGTCGGGTCTGCTGGTGGTGGCCAAGACACCGGAGGCAAAGACAAAGCTGGGGTTGCAGTTCTTCAACAAGACCACCAAGCGGCAGTACAACGCTCTGGTGTGGGGCATCATCGACCAGGATAACGGCACGATAGAAGGCAACATCGCACGCAACCCGAAGGACCGCCTGCAGATGGCCGTCTTCGCCGACCCGGAGATTGGCAAGCACGCCGTCACCCACTATCATGTGCTGGAGCGCATCGGCTACGTCACCTTCGTGGAATGTGTGCTGGAAACCGGACGCACACACCAGATCCGCGTACACATGAAACACATCGGCCACCCGCTGTTCAACGACGAACGCTACGGTGGCAACGAGATACTGAAAGGCACCCACTTCGCCAAGTACAAGCAGTTCGTCAACAACTGCTTCGCAGTGTGCCCCCGACAGGCGCTCCACGCCAAGACGCTGGGGTTTGTGCATCCCCGCACAGGACAAGAGATGTTCTTCACCTCCGAGCTGCCACAGGACATGCTGACGTTGCTCGACAAGTGGAGAACTTACATTAGTAACAGAGACGAATAAATAAACTTAGATACAAAATGAAACGTACTATAGCCATTGTAGCAGGAGGAGATTCTTCCGAACTTCCCGTTTCCCTTCGCAGCGCCCAGGGACTTTACTCTTTCATGGACAAAGAAAGATACAACCTTTATATCGTAGAGATAGAGGGTCACCGGTGGGAAGCCGTAATGGCCGATGGCAGCAGAGAGCCCATAGACCGCAACGATTTCAGTTTCAGCCACAACGGACAAAAGACAGCGTTCGACTTCGCCTACATCACCATCCACGGCACTCCGGGCGAGAACGGAATCCTGCAGGGCTACTTCGACCTGATAGGCCTGCCCTACTCGTCGTGCAACGTCCTGGTGTCGGCCATGACGTTCAACAAGTTCACGCTGAACCAATATCTGAAAGGCTTCGGCATCCGTGTGTCCGAGTCGCTGATAGTGCGCAAGGGATTCGAGATTACCAACGACGAAGTGAAAGAGAAGATCGGACTCCCCTGCTTCGTGAAGCCCAATGCCGGAGGCTCCAGCTTTGGTGTGACGAAGGTGAAGACCGAGGAGCAGATACAACCTGCCATCGAGAAGGCTTTCCACGAGTCGGACGAGGTAATGATAGAGGCTTTCATGAAGGGTACCGAGATTACCTGCGGTTGCTACAAGACCAAGGATAAAGAGGTGGTGTTCCCCATCACCGAGGTGGTTACCAGCAACGAGTTCTTCGACTACGATGCCAAGTACAACGGACAGGTGCAGGAAATTACCCCTGCCCGCCTGAGCGACGACACCACCGAGCGCGTGAAGCTCATCACATCCGCCATCTACGACATACTGGGCTGCTCGGGCATCATCCGGGTGGACTACATCATCACTGAGGGCGAGAAAGTAAACTTGCTGGAGATAAACACCACACCGGGAATGACGGCCACCAGCTTCATTCCGCAACAGGTGCGGGCTGCCGGGCTCGACATCAAGGACGTGCTGACAGACATTATTGAGAACAAATTCTGAGAGCTATGAATATCCCCGAAGAATTCAAAGAGATACGGCCCTACACCCCGGAAGAGTTGCCTCAGGTGTACGAGGAGCTGATTGCCGACCCTGCGTTCAGGCAAGTGATGGGATTGGTAATGCCACAAGTCCCTTTCGACCTGATTGCCGCCAAGATGCGGCAGTGCAAGACAAACCTGGAATTCCAGAAGGCTTTTTGCTATGATTTCCTTTGGAATATCGTCAAACAACACAGCGACGGACTGACGGGCGACCTCTCCACCGTACTGGGAACAGGGATGAACCACACCTTCATCTCCAACCATCGGGACATCATCCTCGACTCGGGGTTCCTCTCCGTGCTGTTGGTGGACAATGGGATGAACACGGTGGAGATTGCCATCGGCGACAACTTACTCATCTATCCGTGGATAAAGAAGCTGGTGCGTATCAACAAGTCGTTCATCGTACAGCGCGCCCTCTCCATGCGACAGATGCTGGAAGCCTCATCACGCATGTCGCGCTACATCCACTTCGCCATCAACGAAAAACACGAGAACGTGTGGATTGCCCAACGCGAAGGGCGAGCCAAGGACTCCAACGACCGTACGCAGGACAGCGTGCTGAAGATGCTCACCCTTGGAGGCAACGGCAATGTAACGGAACGTCTGAGCGACCTCAACATCGTGCCGCTAGCCATCTCGTACGAATACGACCCCTGTGACTTCCTCAAGGCGAAGGAGTTCCAGCAGAAGCGGGACGACCCGGAGTTCAAGAAGAGTATGGACGACGACCTGAACAACATGAAGACCGGACTGTTCGGCTACAAGGGCCGCATCCACTTCCAAACGGCTCCGTGCATCAATCCGGCCCTCGAGAAGATGGACACCAACCTCAACAAGCAGGAACTGTTCGCACAAGTGACCGCCACCATCGACAAAGGCATCCACGCCAACTACCGCATATTTGCCGGCAACTATGTGGCCTACGACCTATGGAAGAACGAGCAGCGGTTCACCGACCATTATACGGCGGAAGAGAAGCAACGGTTCGAGACCTACATGGAGAGACAGATCAACAAGATTGACCTGCCCAACAAGGATGTTCCCTTCCTGCGCGACAAGATATTGGCCATGTACGCCAATCCATTGATAAACCAGTTAGCAGCCACCGAATGATGAAACAATTCAGAGGGCTATACCTTATTATATATAGTACGCTGGCGATGGCCCTGTTCTGCACATCTTGCTCGAGCGACGACGATGACGACGGCTATGTCTATCCGTCCGTACTCACCGAGCTTGTGGACATCCACGTTGCCACGGATGGTTACATCGACTACATCACCACCGACGAAGGGACTACCTACGTAGCCGAGAATCGGATCAATGCCGACAAGCTGAACACGGATGCCCTCTATCGTGCCCTGTGCGTGTACGAAAAAGCCACCTCAACCAAACATACCAAGGGGGCGCGGCTCTACTCCATCAAGCTGACGCTCAGCGGCAAGCCCACACCGGAAGACCGCGTGAAGGGAGAAATCAAGACCGACCCGCTGGAGGTGCAAAGCATCTGGCGAGGCGGATCATACCTCAATATGGTACTGTTGCCCATGGTGCAAAACATCTCGCACACCTACACCATCATCGAGGAACGCCTTGTGGAAGAAGGCTCCGGCAAGAAACTCCATCTGCTGCTCCATCACAACCAAAACGGCGACTACGAGGCCTACGAGCAAAAGACCTACATGTCCATAGAGCTGAGCGACTATGCGCTGCAGAGTGGCGACTCCATCTTCATCAGAGTCAACACCTACAAAGAGGGGATGAAGACGTGGGGAGTGGCGTACTGATGACGCAAACGTGGAGAGCAGGACAAGTGTGAAGAGAAGGTTGCCATCAGAGAGAGCTCTCGAATACCCCCAACAGGACGCAGAGCAACTCTTTGTCCATTTTACGTTGCAAGTCGAGACGAATCATCTCTATCATCTTACTTTTCTGTTTCTTGACGGTAATTTCCGCCACTTGCAGGGCTTGGGCAATCTCCGCATTCTTCAGTCCATGCTCGAAGCTCATCTCAAAGATGGTCTTGTATTTCTGCGGCAAAGCATTGATGGCCTCATAGACAAGTGTGATGGTCTCCTGCTCGATGAAACTGACAGAGAAATCATCCTCACCCTCCTCCACCTGAGAGAGATAGTTCCGTTGGGCCTGCCCTTTGCGCAACACACTGATGGCTTTGTTGCGGACACAAGTGTAAAGGAATATCTTCCACTGCAGGAGCGAAGTGAAAGTGTCCTTCCGCTGGTAGGTCTGGAAGACTACATCCTGCACACAATCCTCGGAAAGGAAAGCGAAGTCCTCACCCAACAGGCGTGTGGTGTAAGACAACAATTCCGGGTACATCTTTTCATAAAAGGACGCGAGGCGCCCCTTCTTGAACTCCTGGAATATGTACTCGTAAATCTCCATCTTCTTCATTTGATGTACAAAAGTAAGCATTTCCAGCCAACATTATGTTCCTCGTGAGAGAAAAATTGCGTTTTCTCGTATACCAAACAAACTCTTTTGCGTGTTTATAGTAAATGATAACTAATAACCATAATAGACAGAGTTTATGAATAGACTTGGAGTTTACAAATCAGTGCTTTGCTGCTTGACATTACTCCTAGCAGAACAAGCACAGGCACAGTTGCTGAAAGGATCCATTAAAGCCAATCTGAAAGATGTGCAAGTGGCCTATACCTTCGACGGCGACATACAGAATACGGTGTACAAGGAAATAGAGCCGGACAAGGACGGCAATTTCACTTTCAATATCGAAGAAATGCCAGTCCCCACTTGCGAGGTAGAGATCAGCACCGACAAAGGCTGCGCCGGAGCCTTCCTCGAGAAAGGCAAGACGGCCGTAGTCGAACTGTCCGTGAACGAAAAGGGCGAACTGCAGGCCACTTTTTCAGACGACAACAAAGAGTTGTGCCAGTTCAACTCCGTCTTCGCCAACGCATTCGACATCATGAAGTACTTCTCCATGGACTCCGAGCAAGCGAAGTCGACAGTTGAATACCAAGCATTGTTGGATAGTGAATACAACCGTGTGAAAGACGCGTTGACCTTGGTCAAGGACGAAAAGCTGAAAGCCTACTATACGAAACTGGCAGAAGGAAAGTACGAATGGCAGCGCTTGCGCCTCATCATGGACGATGCGGAGAAGGAAGGGAAGCAGACAACAGATTATCCCGAGTATAACGAACGTATTGCCCGCATCAACCCCAACGACCCCATCAACGTCCGCACCAATCTTTCCATCACATGGCTGACGGCTCAGCAAAAGGTCCCCTTCAACTTTGAAGGCGACTTGACGGGATATTACTTGGAGAATCTCGACATCATCCGAAGGGAGATCACCAACCCCGCTGTCAGGAAGTCTCTTCTCCACTACAACGCATACGCATTCTTCGGCTTCGCCGCAAACAACGGCGATGTCAATAAGTATTGGGCAAGCTACCAGCAAGCAGCCAAGGATTACCCCGAATTGATAGTTGCCTACCAAAGTCAGGTGGATGCTCTCACGAAAACGCAAAAAGGAGCCGACCTGCCTTATGCACCCACACTGACACGCCCCGACGGGACGACCTGTCAACTCTCCGACCTCTTTGGAAAGTTCCTCTACCTGGACATCTGGGCCACTTGGTGCGCTCCGTGTTGTGCAGAGATTCCTTACCTCGAAAAAGTAGCTGCCCATTACAAGGGGAATGACAAGATAGAGGTGATAAGCATCTCCGTGGACCAGAACCAGAAGGCATGGCTAAAGAAGCTGGAGGCCGACAAACCCCAATGGTCACAATATGTCCTCTCCAAAGAGGAGTACCAGAAGTTCATGAAGGCTTGGGGCATAAGCGGCATTCCTCGGTTCATCATGATCAGCAAAGATGGCAAGATATTTGCCGCCGATGCTGCTCGTCCATCGGACAGCAATGTATTGGAAATAATTGATTCCCAACTCTAACAAACTATGATTAACGAAAAAGACGAACATATCAGCAGCCTACTCTTCAAACGCATTGTAGGTTCCATCACGGAAGAAGAGCAACGTTTGATAGACGAATGGCGGGAAGAGAGCGAAGCGCACGAGCAGCTGTACACACGACTGCTCGACGCGGGATTCCTGAAGAAAGAGTATTTGCGCCGAAGCGTCGTCAACACCCGACGTCCTTTGGAAGACATGGAGCAGCGCATCGCCAGGGAGCGGAAGGGCAAAGTGTTCGTTGCTTGGAGACCTTGGGTAGCAGCAGCTTCTGTGGCCATCATCGTTTGCCTGGGATTTGCCAAGGTGTGGACTTCCTCCGAGACGATTACCGAGGAGGCAGTGGTCCAAACGCATCTCTTGTCGGACATCAAGCCAGGAAGTCCACAGGCTACACTGACACTGGCAGATGGCGAAACCGTGCAGTTGGGAGCAGACAGCGCCACCAACGTGCGCACCCTTAAAGCCCATCAGGCGGTGTCACAAGCCATACCCGACATCAAGCAGCTGAGTCTGGACGTACCCCGCGGAGGTGAGTTCAAGATAATGTTGGAGGACAGCACCGAGGTGTGGCTCAATTCGGAGTCGAAACTCATCTACCCTGAGACCTTCTCTACAAACGAGCGTAGGGTTACCGTCACGGGCGAGGCATACTTCAAGGTGGCGAAGGACAAGAGCCGTCCCTTCCTGGTGGAGACGGACGGACAGCTGGTGAAGGTCTATGGCACAGAGTTCAACATCCGCTCTTATGCGGAAGATGAAGGAGTGCTCACCACCTTGATTGAGGGAAGTGTCTCCATCAGCAAGCTTTCCGAAAAGAGCGGAGAGCTGATGTTGACACCCGGCCATCAGGCATGCTTCAACAAGAGCGACGAGTCCACATCGGTGAAGGAAGTAAACACATCGGTCGTCACCTGTTGGAAAGAAGGACGATTCGTGTTCGAGAACCAGACCCTCCGGCAGATTATGCGCGACCTCAGCCGTTGGTACAACTTCGACTATCAGTTCGATGAGGAAGGCTTGAGCGAGATAGAATTTATGGGGAGCATCCCCCGTTACAGCGACTTCGCCGCAGCCTTGGCTCTGCTGAAGAAGAGCGGTGGACTGACGTTCCACATGGAGGGCGACAAAGTGGTCATCGCCAAAGAGCTTGCTCATTGATTCATATAAATCAAACAACAATTATAAACCAAACACAATTAGTGATTTATGAAAGAGAGAATTGTTATTCTACTACTCCTCTGCGTCAGTTGGTTGACATTGCCATCCAAAGCATTGGCACAAGAGTACAACGTCTCCTACAAGGGACAATCTATCGAACAGGTCATTTCAGACTTACGAAAGAAGACCGAGTATGAATTTATGTACCAGAAGCAGGTGGTCAAGGATTGCCCCTTGATAACCTTCACGGGCAAGAAGTTGAACCTGGTTCAATTGCTCGACCAAATCTTCTGGGACAAAGCGGGCATCAACTACGAGATTGTGGAGAAGACAATCGTCCTGAGCAAGAAGAAGGTGGTGAAGGAGGAATCGAAACTCATCACCGGCACCGTGCTCGACGAAAATGGCGAGACTCTGCCGGGTGCCAACATCCTGCTCGACGGTAGTCAGACAGGAACCATTGCCGACATCGACGGACAGTTCTCGCTGTTGGTGAAGGGCAAGGATCCAGTCATGCGCATCACCTACATCGGCATGCGCGACCAGTCTATCCGGGTAAATTCGCAGAAGGAACGGTTCTTCCTCATCCACATGGAGAGCGATGCGAAGATTATGGATGAGGTGTTGGTAACCGGTTATCAGAACCTGAAGAGGGAGAACGCTACGGGTGCTTACCAGATGATATCCTCCAAGGAGATGGGTAACCGCTACTCCAGCACCATTGTGGACAATCTCGAAGGTAAGATACCGGGACTGGTGAGCTACAACACGGGACTCAACGAGAAAGGCGAATCGTCGTTGCTCATCCGTGGTACCGGATCGTTCCAAGCCAAGACCAACCCGTTGGTGGTAGTGGACGGACTGCCTATCGAAGGCTCCATCGAGAGTGTCAACCCCTACGAGATTGAAAACGTCACAGTGCTGAAAGATGCCTCAGCCGCGGCCATCTACGGAGCGCGTGCCTCCAATGGTGTGATAGTCATCACCACCAAAAAGGCCAACAACGAGAAGCTCGAAGTGGACTTCAGTACCGACTTCACCATCAGCGAAAAGCAGAGCTACAGCAACTACAAGTGGGCAAACGCTGCCGAGGTTATCGAGCTGGAGAAGTACAACTTCAATGCCATGCGCAACGATGCAGACCAGAACGCTTTTGGCGGGTTGCTGACCTATTACGATTCCAATCCGATGGCCTTGAGCCCAGTCAGCCGTCTCTTGGTGAAGAATTATCTGGGAGGACTCAGTGACCAGGAGCTCAACAACCAACTGAACCGTCTGAGCAAAAACGACTACCGTAAAGAGTGGCAGGACGCCATGAAGCGCAACCAGATACTACAGCAGTACAACCTAGCCTTCCGTACGCAAGGTAAGGTGCTCAACTCGAGCATCGTGCTCAACTTCAAGAAGGACAATTTGGGAACAACCAAGGAGAATAGCCAAGCGCTCACATTCAGCTATCGGGGCGACCTGAAAGCTACCAAGTGGCTCAACCTTTCATTTGGCACCAACATCATCAACGAGCGCTCCAAGACACACCTTGGCGGATACAATGGCATCAACTCGTTCCTCCCCTACCAGAGCATGTACAACGAAGACGGCACACGCGCAGGCATGGAAGCAGACACTTGGCTCGAAGAGGAATCACTCAACGACTCTTCCAATGGGTTCAAGTCGGTGACCTACAACTTGCTTGACGAGCTCAACATGAATTTCCAGAACTCACGACGCACCAACATCCGTTCGTTCATACACGCCACAGCGAACATCTTACCCGAATGGACCATCAGCGCACAGTTCCAATATGAGGACATCACATACAGCAACAAGTCTTATTACGAGGCCGACTCGTATGCGATGCGCAACCTCTACAACCTCTACACCGGAGAGGAACTGGTGACGGAAGAGGATTGGGAAACGGGTGAGATGATTACCTCCAGTGTGGTGAAGCATTATATACCCGAAGGCGGCCGACTGAACACAGAGAGTTCCGATGGGGCTTACTATACGTTCCGCGCACAGACGGACTACTCTAAAGTGTTTGCTAAGAAGCACGAGGTGACTGCCGCCGCAGGTTTCGAATACCGCCAGTCCAAGACCAACACCTACAGCAACCTGTTGTTGGGTTACGACGAGCAGACGCAGACCAACAGCAACGGACTGATCAATTATGGCCAGCTGAAAGATATAGAAGGTTCCGCCTCTTTGCTAGGCTCCAACTATTACATGTATGGCGCTCCCGAAGGAACGGACTTCACCACAACGGATGTGCTCCACCGTTTCTACTCGCTCTACTTCACAGGTAACTATGTGTACGACCGCCGCTACAGCGCTTCACTGTCCTACCGTGTGGACAAGACGGACTTGTTCGGCGCCGACCCCGAGTTCCGTGGCCGCCCGTTATGGTCTGTCGGCTTGAGCTGGAACATCCACAACGAATCCTTCATGAAGTCCTACGATTGGATTGACGCCTTAAAGTTACGCGCCAGCTATGGTTTGACAGGAAACATAGACCAGACCGTATCGTCATACCTGACAGCGACCATCAGTAGCAACGAGATGGATGGAAGCAAATATGCCACACTGAACACACCGCCCAACGACCAGTTGCGCTGGGAAAAGACTGCTTCGTGGAACGTGGGTGTAGACTTCTCTCTGTGGAACAACCGACTGAGCGGTTCTGTGGATTGGTATCGCAAGGAAGGCAGTGACTTGCTGACCGTCACCGACCTCGACCCTACAACAGGTTGGAGCCAACTGACCATCAATAACGGTAAGGCACTGAACAGCGGTATCGAACTGCAATTGGATGGTGCCATCGTGAAGCCCCAATCCCATGGCGGACTGGGAGTGAACGCTTCCATCAACTTCTCTTACAACAAGAACGAGGTGAAGCAGGTGAACCACGAGGCAACTACCGGTTACACGGCTTTGCAGTACTACACCTATCACAAGGGATACCCCATCCACTCCCTCTTCTCATACCGCTTCGCCGGCATGGTTACCGAGGATGGCCTCCAGTACTTCAGCTGGTACGACAAGGACAACAATATCCACACATCTGAGATTACCTCCGAAGATTTCAAGGTAGAGGATGCTGTCTACAGTGGCAGTCTCGACCCGAAGTATATGGCCAACTTCACTCCTGAACTGACCTACAAGGGATTCTCCTTGTCCGCTATGTTCTCTTATTACGGAGGCCATTACATGCGCGTCCGCTCCGACGACTGGACCTGCGACGGCAGTCAGTATGGCTATAGCCGTTTCACATCTGTTGCCGCCGTGCCGCAAAGCTATCTCAACTACTGGCGCAGCGAGGACAAGAACCTCTATCCTGCCAACGGCTATATGGGAGGCAGCAACGTGATTGGCAGCAACTACTCGAGCTACATGGATGCCAACGTAGTGCCGGCTGATTACTTGAAGCTGCGCAATGTCGTGTTGGGATACAACTTCAACAAATACATCTGCAAGAAACTTGGCGTCAACGCACTGCGCTTGCGCATCCAGGCCAACAACCTGTGGACATGGGCTCGCAACAGTCAGAACATCGACCCCGAGGCCAACAATCCTTATGACGGATCGACGCTGAACAAGACACCGCGTAGCTACACAATGAGCCTATACATTAACCTCTAAAAAAGAAGAAAACGATGAAAAGAAATATATTGATTGCCTGCGGAGCCGCACTGCTGATGTGGTGCACTACCGCTTGTGACGACAAACTGGATATTGTGCCCAAGGGCAAAACCACACTGGAGAATGTCACGGACCTTGAGCTATTGCTCAACCAAGAGTATTCACTGGCACAACATGCCGTGCAAGACCTATGCCTCATCTGCAACGAATCCCTGGGGTTGATGATGTCCATACCAAGTACCATGTCGCAGACGAACACGCTGGACTATGCCTACTTGACATATAATACCGACATAGACCGCGCTGCACTTGCCACAGAAGATTCGCGCTACGAGGAGGCTTACAAGTACATCAACTACATGAACGTGATTCTCGAGAAGATGCCCGATGCCTCAGGAGACGAGAGCAGCAAAGCCGGTCTGATGGCAGAAGCTCACGTCATGCGTGCCTACCTCCACTGGCTGCTGGTGAACATCTACGCCAAACAGTACGACGAGGCCACAGCCAACGAGCAGGGCGGCATCGCCTACGTGAAGGATACCGACGTATCGACCCAGAAGACAAAACTCTCGTTGGAAGAGACCTACCAATGCATCCTGGACGATTGCACGGATGACATCATAGCGCAGCTGCCCGACAAGAACGCCACAAACGTGATGCGTGCCGACAAGTCATTCGGATATGCCGTACGTGCAAAGGTCTTGATGCAGATGAAACGATACAGCGATGCCCTACCCTATGCCCTGAAAGCGTTGAACGAGAACGGAAAGATAGAAGACCGTTCCACCTTGGTGGAGTCCATGTCCTGGTCATTGGATTACGACTATGCCGGCAACTACCTCTACATGAGAGGGTCCACCCGCGCAATGCCCTGCATGGAGACCCTTTCGGCCGAGACCAGTCAGATGTTCGAGGCGGGCGACTATGTCATCAACTACGATCTGATGGGTGGCTGGAGCGAATTGTATGCACAAATGTTCAGCGGCACAACAGGCTGTCTGATGTATTTCGGTTGGTCCACATCCGCCAATGAATATGGTATCAACAGCGACCGCATGTACTACACGGCTGCCGAGTGTTACATCCGCACCGGAGACATCCGGAAAGGTTTGGAACTGGTGGACCGCGTACGCGCAAAGCGTGTAGAGGACTATGAGCCGTTCACTGCGCAGTATGACAATGGAGCCACCAGCGAGGCAGAAGCGATGGCTATGATGCAAAAAGCCAAATGGATAGAGTGTATCAGCTCTTATGAGAACTTCTTCGACTGCAAACGGTGGAACACCGAGGAGAAGTACAAACGTACCATCACCCGTGACCTTGGTGAGTACGGGAAGTTCTCCATCACTCCCGACTCTCCGCTGTGGGTGCTTCCGTTCCCGGCCAATGCGGTACGCTACAATGCGTCTCTCACTCAGAACTAACTATTAACTAAACATATATGAACAAAACAATCTTATTTTCGTGTGCGGCACTCCTCATGAGTGCCTGCACACAAACCGTCAAAGAATACAAATTGGAAGGTACCCTAACCTGTTTTTCAGGTGACTATGTCTTGGTTTGGTACGGAAACAACAGTGTGAGCAGAGCTGACACAGTACGCGTCAATCCTGACGGAACGTTCTCCTACGCCAAAGTGATGGAATCTCCCCAAATGGGATATATGTATGTACCAGACAAAGCATTCTATTCACTGATTATGATAAATGGCACCACAACCCAACTGAAGGCGAACACGGACCAGATGGAGGATTACACATTCACGGGCGACTTGGAAGATGCCTACAAGTTCTATGAGGTAACCAGCAAATCTGTACGGGCAAAGTGCGAGACTACATACGGTTCGTTCGCTGACATGCAACATGAATTGACGGCACTGACAGATTCCATCAAAGAGACCGTCAAAGCCATACAGCCCAAGGAATTTGCCAATCTTATGAATCACGATTGCAATGAAAACGTAAATTACGCGACGCTGAGCTACCACGAACAGCTGGCAGCCAACGGCAAATCAGCGGACAGCGATGCGGATTACAACAAGTATATGGAGTCATTGGAACTGAATGACATAGGCAACGCAAGGGTTTACTTGAGATGGAAAGAGAGTTGTCTGAATCCTGATGGCAAACCCTCCTATCTGCGAATGATTACTACGGCCGAGGAGAAGATAAAGGACCCCGACTTACTGGAACGTACCGTGCTCGACCTGCTCACCAACTATTTCAACAATTGCGACGAAGAGTTGGAGGCCATCCATCAGAAGGCATTGACGCTGGTGAAGACCGAGAAGTACAGAGAGTGGGTGGAGAAGGTCTACAATGCCAACAAGAATCTGGTGCCCGGAACCGAGGCATTGGATTGCACCTTGGAAGCCACAGACGGCACCACCTGTAATCTGTCCGACCTCTTCGGTAAGGTAATCTACCTGGACATCTGGGCCACATGGTGTGGTCCTTGCTGCGAAGAGATTCCCTACATGGAGAAGATAGCTGAGCATTTCAAAGGCGACAACCGCATTATGCCCGTCAGCATCTCGGTGGACAGTAACAAGGATGCTTGGCACAAGAAACTGAAGGCGGACAATCCTCAGTGGGCACAGTATCTCTGTGGCGACTTCACCGAATTGTATGGCATCACGGGTATCCCACGCTTCTTGCTCATCGGCAAGGATGGCAAGATCATCACTACAGATGCCCCCCGCCCATCTGACCCTAAGTGCATCGACTTTATCAACGAGCACCTGAAATAGCCTCTCGCCTACATACATATATATAATAGGAGTAAAAGAGAAAACCTCTGTTCATGGGTTCACAAAGCCATTTTGGTGACGATGGCTTCACAGACCCACGAACAGAGGCTTTTTTATGCTCTTAAGATCAGAGGCTCTCGAGTATACGCTTCAGTACGACAGTAGCTGAAATCTCGCGGTTAGCTGCCTCGGGGATGACGATGGACTGCGGACTCTCTATCACGTCGTCGGTCACAATCATGTTGCGGCGCACGGGCAGACAGTGCATAAAGTATGCGTTGTTGGTTACCGCCATCTGACGGTCACTGACGGTCCATTCACGGTCGGTGCTGATAATCTTTCCGTAGTTATCGCCCGTGTAGGCGGCCCAGTTCTTGGCGTAGACGAAGTCCGCACCTTCGAAGGCTTTCATCTGGTCATATTCTACCTTGGCATTGCCCACAAACTTCGGGTCGAGCTCATAACCGTGGGGATGGGTGATGACGAAGTCGAAGTCCGTAGCGTTCATCCATTCAGCGAAGGAGTTCGGCACAGCCTGAGGCAATGGCCGCGGATGCGGAGCCCAGGTCATCACCACCTTCGGGCGGGCGGTCTTCTTGTACTCCTCGATGGTTATCAAGTCAGCAAAGCTCTGCAGCGGGTGGCGGGTAGCGGCCTCCATGGAGAACACCGGGCGACCGGAATATTTTATGAACTGGTTGAGGATCACCTCATCGTAGTCGTACGCCTTGTTCTCGAAGCGGGCAAAGGAACGTACACCGATAACGTCGCAGTAGCATCCCATCACGGGGACAGCCTCCAACAGGTGTTCGGGTTTGTCGCCGTCCATGATGACGCCACGCTCCGTCTCCAGTTTCCAGGCACCCTGGTTGATGTCGAGTACGATGACGTTCATGCCCAGATTGAGGGCTGCCTTCTGGGTGCTCAAGCGGGTACGCAGACTGGAGTTGAAGAAGATCATCATCAACGTCTTGTTCCGTCCCAACTCTACATATTTAAAGCGGTCTTTCTTTATCTCGAAAGCTTCCTTCAGGGCGGACTTCAAGTCGCCCAAGTCCTGTACGCAAGTAAAATTTCTCATGTCTCTCTTGTTTATGTTTCGTTTGTTCTATATTGATTGTTTCGTTCACATTAGGACGGGCGCACCTGTCCGTCGCCCTTGATGAGCCACTTGTAGGTGGTCAGTTCTTCCAGTCCCATCGGACCGCGGGCATGCAGTTTCTGGGTGCTGATGCCTATCTCCGCACCCAAGCCAAACTGTGCCCCGTCGGTGAAGGCGGTGGACACATTGGTGTAGACGCAAGCAGCATCCACTCGTCGGCTGAACACGTCCGCCGCCCCGGCGTCTTCCGTCACGATGCACTCGCTGTGCTTGGAACCATTGATGCGGATGTGTTCCATTGCCGCCTCCAATGAGGGAACCGTCTTCAGCGCCATGCGGTATGAGAGGAACTCCGTGCCGAAGCTTTCGTCCGTAGCATGCTGCAGCAGTTCAGCGGGGTAATGACCTTCCAATGCTTCGTAAGACTGTGGGTCGGCATAGATGATGACCTGTTTCTCCTGCAACCGGCCACAGAGCCTGGGCAGGTCGGCCAGCCGTTGCTCGTGGATGAGCACGCAGTCCAACGCATTGCAGACACTCACACGACGGGTCTTGGCATTGAAGATGATGTGCTCGCCCTTCTCCACGTCGCCATTCTTGTCAAAGTAGGTGTGGCAGATGCCGGCACCGGTCTCTATGACGGGCACCTTGGCATTGGCGCGCACGAAGTTGATGAGTCGTCCGCTACCACGGGGGATAAGCAGGTCCACATAACCCACTGCGCCCAGCAGTTCGGCGGTGGACTCATGGTCGGAGGGCAACAGTTCCACCACGTGCTCATCCACGTTCAGACGGTTGAGCACCGTATGTATCACCTTCACGATGGCCCGATTGGAGCAGTCGGCATCGCTTCCGCCCTTCAGCACACAGGCGTTGCCAGACTTCAGGCAGAGGGAGAACACATCGAATGTGACATTGGGACGTGCCTCGTACACGATGCCTATCACACCAAAGGGCACGCTCACCCGTTTCAGTTCCATCCCGTTGGGGCGGACGGTCTGCTTCAGCACCCGTCCCAGCGGTGAGGGCAACGTGGCCACATTGCGCATGTCAGCAGCGATGCCCTGCAGGCGGGCATCCGTCAGTTGCAAGCGGTCGTATCGAGAGTCGGACGGGTCCATGCGGTCCAGGTCCTTACGGTTCTCGCACAAGATGAAATCCTTGCACCGCAGAGCCTCATCGGCCACGGCACATATCACCTCGTTTATCTGATTGTCGTCGAGGAGCGACAGACTTCTGCTGGCCTGCTGCACCTGTTCAAAGAGTTCGTTTAGCATCCTTCCAAATATAAATAGTCGTAATGTATCAAGGGTTTCTTTCCGTGCTGTCCGAGCAGTTTCCCGGCCTGCTCCGAGCTACAGGCGACTTTTCCTACGCCTATCTGCTCACCCTTGCAGTCAATCACACGCACGATGTCGTCTTTCTCGAACGCCCCCTCTATGCGGGTCACGCCCACGGGCAAGATGCTGATGGCCTGACTGCCGCGAATCACTTTGGTGATGCACTCGTTCAGGTGCACAGCGCCCTTGGCAAAGTCCTCGCAGTGGGCCATCCATTTCTTCACGCTCGACACCGGCGACACCGATGGTACGAAGTGTGTACACTCTGTCTCCTGCGGGTTCTCCATCAGCCGTAGCAGGATATTGTCCTGTTTGCCGTTGGCTATGTAGACGTGCACTCCCTCGTCGGCCACCTTACGGGCGATGTTGCATTTGGTGATCATGCCGCCTCGTCCGAAGCCGGACTTCTCGGTCTGTATGTAGTCCTTCAGTTCCTTCCCGATGCCCACCTCACGGATGACTTCAGTCCCCGGCTCTGAGGGCGGCCCGTTGTAGATGCCATCAACGTTGCTCAGTATCACCAGGGCCTGCACGTCCATCATGGTGGCTATCAGCCCGGAGAGCTCGTCGTTATCGGTGAACATCAGTTCGGTGACGGAGATGGTGTCGTTTTCATTGACGATAGGCAGCACACCGTTTTCCAGCATCACCTGCATGCAGTTGCGTTGGTTCAGATAGTGTCGGCGGGTAGCAAAGCTTTCTTTGGTAGTGAGCACCTGCCCCACCGCTATCTCGTGGTCGCGAAACAGTTCATAGTAGCGGTTAATGAGTTTGGCTTGACCGACAGCGGAGAAGAGCTGCCGCTGATCCACGCTGTCCAGTTTGCGTGTGCACTTCAGCTCACTTCGGCCGGAAGCGACCGCACCGGAGGAGATGAGTATCACCTCCATGCCGCCCTTGCGCAACTCCGCTATCTGGTCCACAAGAGCCGACATGCGGGTCACGTCGAGTGTACCATCCCGGCGGGCAAGCACGTTGCTACCCACTTTAACAGCCACTCTCGCATATTGATAGAGATTCATCGCTTTTCTTGTTTTAATGATTACCCATGCAAAAGTAATCAATCTATCCGGGATGGACAACTATATGTTTCCATTTCCCCTGTTTAGCCTAAAATAACGGCATCTTTTAACAAGCCGGACCTGCACATCGGTTCATTTCCGTTTACGGGTCCACGCTCTTAGCTCCTCAAGACGCGTGTCAGGCAACACGCTATTCTCGCAGTTACTCTTTCTGATCAGTCTCTTCGTTCTCCTCGATGATGGTCTTTGCCTGATCATATTTGTCATCCATCACCATCACGAGTACCGCTCCTCCTACCGAGGAGTAAGGTGCCGTCACCAGCGCCAACGACTCATCCTTAATCATTGCCTCGATGCCATTGGCCTCCAACATTCCCTTAACGAGTTCAGCTTGCCACCGGTCACCGCTGAACACTTTCACCAATGTGCCATTCGTCTCTGTTGTCATACTGCTAAAGATTTGAAGTTAAACTATCTGCTCCAAAGATAACTAAAAGTGTCGATAGCACCGCTAGAAGTCATTTTATTTTGGACTTTTAGCGGTACTATCGACATATTCTCTCCTTTTGAGGACAAAAGAAATCCCATAGGCGCGGGCACCTGTCGGGGTGTTGCACTTATGGGAATATACTTACTAAAATAGTGTTTACTTGTCTTTCTCGCGTATCTCCACACGACGGATCTTGCCGCTGATGGTCTTGGGCAACTCGTCCACGAACTCTATCACACGGGGATACTTGTAGGGTGCGGTCACACGCTTCACGTGGTCCTGCAGCTCCTTCACCAGGTCGGGACCGGCCTTGGCCTTGTATTCCTTGGACAAGACGATGGTGGCTTTCACCACCTGACCACGAATCTCGTCGGGCACACCGGTGATAGCGCACTCCACCACAGCGTTGTGAGTCATCAGGGCACTCTCCACTTCGAACGGACCGATGCGATAGCCGGAGCTCTTGATGACGTCGTCGGCACGACCCACGAACCAGTAGTAGCCGTCCTCGTCGCGCCAAGCCACGTCACCGGTGTAGTACACCCCATCGTGCCAAGCCTCGTCGGTGAGCTGTTTGTTGCGGTAGTATTCCTTGAACAGGCCCAGTGGTTTGCCCTTGTCGGTGCGTATCACTATCTGGCCCTGCTCGCCGTCCTCTGCCGAACGGCCGTCGGGAGTGAGCAGGTCAATCTCGTATTGCGGGTTAGGCACACCCATGCTGCCCGGTTTAGGTTCCATCCACGGAAAGGTGGCCAGGGTCAGCGTGGTCTCGGTCTGTCCGAAGCCTTCCATCAGGCGGATGCCGGTCAGGTTCTTGAAGGTATCGTATACAGCGGAGTTCAATGCCTCGCCTGCCGTGGTGCAATACTCCAGCGAGGAGAGGTCGAACTTGCTCAAGTCCTCGCGTATCATGAAGCGGTAGATAGTGGGAGGAGCGCAGAGCGAAGTGATGTGATACTCGTGTATCTTGCCCAGGATGTCGGCCGGGGTAAACTTCTCGTGGTCATAGACGAAGATGTTGGCTCCGGCTATCATCTGCCCGTAGAGCTTGCCCCACACGGCCTTTCCCCAACCGGTGTCGGCGATGGTCAAGTGGAGGCTATCCTCGTGGAGGTTGTGCCAGAAGCTGCCCGTGGCGATGTGGCCCAAGGGATAGGTGAAGTCGTGTGCCACCATCTTGGGTTCGCCCGTGGTGCCGGAAGTGAAATACATCAGCGAGATGTCGTCGTTGGCGTTGACATGCTCGGGACGCACAAAGTGCTTGGCATGAGCGATGCCTTCGGCGAAGTTCTCGAAACCTTCGGGAACCATCGGGCCCGTGCTCACCAGGCGTTCCACTGTGGGCGACTCGGGCATAGCGTCCTGGATGTGCTTCAGTATTACCTCGTCGCCGGCGGACACAATCATCTTGATGCTGGCAGCGTTGCAGCGGTAGACGATATCCTTCTTCGTGAGCAAGTGGGTAGCAGGGATGACCACCGCACCCAGTTTGTGCAACGCGATAATGGAGTACCAAAACTCGTAACGGCGTTTCAGTATCAGCATCACCATGTCGCCTTTGCCGATGCCCTGACTCTGGAAATAAGAGGCCGTCTGGTCGGTGTACATCTTCAGGTCAGCATAGGTATACTGCCGGTGTTCACCTTTGTCGTTGGTCCATAGCAGCGCCTTCTTGTCGGGTTGCTCGGCAGCCCAGGCGTCCACCACATCGTATCCGAAATTGAAATTCTCAGGAACCTTGATACGGAAGTTCTTGATGAAATCTTCCTGAGAAGTAAAAGTAGTCTGTTCTAAAAATCTTTCTACCATCACCTATTACATAATTATAGCCAGAAACTTCACCGCCTTGCCGTCGAGGGCCAACATGCCATGGGGCAGCGCGGAGTTGAAGTAGAGGCTGTCACCTTCGTTCAATATTAGTTCTTTTCCGTTCACGTTGAGGAGCATGCGGCCTTCGAGCACCATATTGAACTCCTGTCCCTTGTGAACGTTATACTGTATCTCTGTATCCTCCTTCGGCTCGACGGTAACAATAAACGGGTCGGCGATGCGGCCCCGGAACCCGGATGCCAACGACTGGTATTTGTAGGCCGAGCGGCGCTCCACGGACATGCCCGTGCCTTTGCGCGTAAGGAAATAGCTGCTCATCTTGGGCTCCTCGCCAAACATCAGCACACTCAGCGATGTACCGTACTGACGCGACACATGTTGCAACGTACTGACGGATATGTCCACCGTGCCACTTTCAACCTTGCGGTAATCTTCCACTGACATCTGGCAACATTGTGCCATTTCCTCTTCCGATATGTCGAGCACATCCCGCAATCCACGCAGACGTGCCGCTATTTGTCTGATCTGATCGTTCATAACTACAGGTGTTTGCTGTTACTGATAAGCCTCAGGAACTAAATTTACCGGACAAAGATAGAGATTTTCAACGACAAACATCTATAATGTAACATAGTTTCTGCAGTTTTGAATACAAAGGGTGTTAAAATCCCATGAGCCGACTGCTCGTCGGCTCACGATGGGAAGCACCCCGACACACGGAAATCAGCCCCACGTGTTTGCCCAATCATTATTTTGCACTACATTTGTCGGACATAACAAACACTCCTTACTATGAGCAAGATTATCTCCGCAAGACTGGCATCGCTGCGCAAGGCGATGGACCGACAAGGCATAGAGGCCGTCATTCTACCCAGTACGGACCCGCACTTGAGCGAATATGTACCCGACCACTGGAAGGTGCGCGAATGGATTTCGGGATTCACCGGTTCAGCCGGCACAGCGGTGGTCACCGCCAACCGGGCCGCGTTGTGGACTGACTCGCGATACTTCCTGCAAGCTGCTGACCAGCTGGCCGACACAGAGTTTACACTGATGAAGGAGCGCATGCCAGAGACCCCGACAATCAGCGAATGGCTCGGCCGTGTGATGACACCGCGTGCCGTGGTAGGCATCGACGGATGGACGCACAGCGCAAACGATGCGATGGTGCTGCGTCGGGAGTTGCAGGCCACGGGCCATGACCTGCGTACCGACTTCGTCCTGCCGACAGACGAATGGACCGACCGCACCCCGCTGCCGGGCGACGTGGCCGTGGAGCACCCGCTCTGCTATGCGGGAGTCACCTGCCTGCAGAAGATTGCCCGCTTGCGACAAAAGTTGCAGGAGCGGGGACTGGAGGCAATGCTCATCCCCACACTGGACGACATCGCCTGGACGCTGAACATCCGAGGCAACGACATACACTGCAACCCCGTGACGGTGAGCTACCTGATAGTGTCGCAGAACGAGGCATTCTGGTTCGTCGACCCGAAGAAGGTGCCGGCCGACACTGCCCACTATCTGACCAACGAGGGAGTGAGCATCTTGCCCTACGATGCCATTCAGGAGAAGCTGAAGGAGTATGCCGACACGCCCTTCTGGATGGACGGCAGCCGCACCAACTACGCACTCTACAGCATCTTGGCCGACAGTCCGAAACTGTACGACAAAGAGTCATTGCCAGTCCCCTACCTGAAGATGGTGAAGAACGAGACGGAGATGGAGGGCTTCCGCCATGCCATGCTGCGCGACGGCATTGCCATGGTGAAGTTCCTCAAGTGGCTGGAGGAGGCCGTGCCCGCCGGCGGACAGACGGAGATGAGCATCGACCGACAGCTCTATGCCTTCCGTGCGGAGCAGCCTCTGTTCAAGGGCATCAGCTTCGACACGATAGCCGGATACAAGGCCCACGGGGCAATAGTCCACTACGAAGCCACACCGGAGACTGACGTTACCTTGCAAAGTGAAGGGTTGCTCCTGCTGGACAGCGGCGCGCAGTATCTCGACGGCACCACGGACATCACCCGCACCATTGCCCTAGGCGAGCCCACCCGTGAGGAGAAACACGACTATACACTGGTGCTGAAGGCCCACATCGGGCTGTCGGTGGCTAAGTTCCCGCAAGGGACCTGTGGCACACAGCTGGACGCCTTGGCACATGCCAAGCTGTGGGAAGAAGGTATGAACTACATGCACGGCACCGGTCATGGCGTAGGGTCGTACCTGAACGTGCACGAAGGGCCTCATCAGATACGGGCCAACCACATGCCCACGCCCCTGCAGCCCGGAATGACGGTAACCGACGAACCGGGGCTTTACCTAGCCGGCCGCCACGGCATCCGCACGGAGAACACCCTGCTGGTGGCACCCTACATGGAGACGGAGTTCGGAGCGTTCTACCAGTTCGAGCCGCTCACCCTCTGCCCCATCGACACGAAGCCCATCGACACCGGCATGCTGACCCTGTCCGAGGTGGAGTGGCTCAACGACTATCACCGCACCGTCTATGAGCGGCTCGCACCGCACCTGGACGAGGAGCACCGCCAGTGGCTGGCCGAGAAGACAAAAGAAATCCATAAATCATAAACAATTATGCCATACATAAAATCAGTCAGAGGATTCACACCGGAGATCGGTGAGGACACATTCGTTGCCGAGAACGCGACCATCGTGGGCGACGTAGTGATAGGCCGCGGATGCAGCATTTGGTTCAACGCCGTATTGCGCGGCGACGTCAACAGCATCCGCATAGGCGACAACGTGAACGTGCAGGACGGAGCCGTGCTCCACACACTTTACGAGAAATCGACCATAGAGATTGGCAACAACGTGTCCATCGGCCACAACGTGACCATTCACGGAGCCACCGTCAAGGACGGAGCACTGGTAGGCATGGGAGCCACGGTGCTCGACCACGCCGTGGTGGGCGAAGGCGCCATCGTGGCCGCCAACGCTCTGGTACTGAGCAACACCGTCATCGAGCCGGGCAGCATGTGGGCGGGCGTACCCGCCAAATTCATCAAGAAGGTGGACCCCGAGCAGTCGAAGGAGTTGAATCAGAAGATTGCCAACAACTACTCGATGTACGCCAGCTGGTACAAGGAATAGTCCGCAACCGCCGGACGATTGACGAGGATATGGGTCCAAAGCTCATATCCTTTTTTTTCATAAGCATTCCTCCATCAGGACACAGTGTTACATAATTGCACACGTATGGCCATACAGGCTGTTGCGTGCGCCCATGACGTTGCGAAATATCGCTATCATACGATGTACGGCAATTGCCGTACACGTGTTTGACAATTGCCGTACACGTGGATGGCAATTGCCGTACACATGGATGGCAACTGCCGTACACATGTTTGACAATTGCCATACATCGCAATAGTGTATATACTTTTACATCGTCACATGCGGGTCTTTACGCCATAATGTATGCAGGCAGCTATCTGTATCAATAACTGCCAATCAAGTGAGTAACTTGCTGTTGTTTTGCGGGGATATAAGTC
>CAVINS010000002.1:98782-102758 GCA_963643925.1 Bacteroidaceae bacterium | reverse complement strand
CCAGTCAGGAAAAACTATTTTCCTAACCGGGCATTTATCTTTACAGATTTTCCGGCATCTCAAAGCCCTTGCAACGCACCAATATATTTTGCTGTTTCAGGATTTGATGGTCGGCTCATGTCTGATTGGACAATATTGCCCGCAGGGTCAACCAGTATAAAACGGGGAATTGCAGTGCTATTCAAGAAGTCCATCAAATGTCGGCTTCCGTCCTGTCCGGCGTACAGTTGAATGCCTTTCAGTTGATCGTGTTCCACTTTTCTCTTCCACGCCTCCTTATCCTTATCGACAGAGATGCTGACGAATTGAATGTTCCGGCCGATAAACTTTTCTTCCAGCTGTTTCATATGCGGCAGCTCCACACAACATGGGATGCACCAGGTCGCCCATATGTCAACGTAGACGTATTTTCCGCGCAAATCACTCAATTCCACCTTTTCGCCCTTCAGATTCTCAAAACAGAAATCCTGCATCGGCTTGCCAGGCAGCAGACGGTCCCAACGTTCACACAACGAATCGTATTCGGAGATGTAGACTGAATCGACCAAATGTTTTTCCATAGTCTCATCAATCATCCTCCTGTCGGGCAAGTTGTTTTGCGCCATATAAGGGAAAATCCAAGCAGTCAGCAAACGTTCTGCAATGCGGTTGCTCTCAATGTTGCGGTCCACGTACTGAGTCAACAATCTTATCTCCTCCTCCGGAGTACTATAATTCTGCTGACACTTTACAAGTTTCCGGATGCTCGAACCAATCATCTCGATATACTCCGGGATTACGATGTCGGCCTCACTTTCTACAATCTGTTGTCGCAAGCCCTTGCAGAAATCGGCCATCTCGGCCTCCCGTTGTACAGTATCCCGATTCTCTATGTGATACGACGAATACCAAATCTGACTCTTATATCGTAAACGTTTTTTCTCCAATGCCGTAAAAGCGACGTCGAAACCGCCTTTTTCCAATGTTTCTTGTTGTGCTTGCAGCAATTGCGACAAACGTTTCCCATAATCCGACAGATTCAATTCATAATCCGTTTGATCCAAATATACCTTCCCGGCCTGCTCCAGATAGGAATTGACCTCTGCCAAATCTCCATCGAAGAAAAACTTCATCGTCCCTTGTTCAACCCCCATCCGCGCATACAAAGTCTTGCCCTGCTCCATATACAGCAGAGACCTCCGCCGTCCCATTTGCAGACTGACATACTCCGCTTGCACGTCCGGGAACAGAATCAGGGTGCTGTCTGTCTCATCAAACTCCACGGACTGAGTATGTCCGCCGACACTCATCGACACCTGCCATTTATTGCCGTCCGGAACCAGCAAATGCAAAGAGGCAATCCCTCTCTTTCGGCAAGATGAACCTACCAAAAGAAAAAGGATTGCCATGCAAATATAACAACTCTTTCGCATAAAGTTATTTCTTCAGCTCCGCCTCAATCATCGCTTTCAATTCAGGAGTTGAAGGACGGGGTGCCTCAATGTCCACCACCTTACCATCTTTACCAAACACCATGAAACGAGGAATGCTATTGATTTTATAATCCGAGGATATCTGATTCGGACTTCCTGCAAACAATTGCACTCCTGCCATTTGCTTGTCAACAATCATCTGTTTCCATTTTTCATAGTCCTTCTCACCATCTATGGAGACACCGATGAATACGACGTCTTTATCTGCCATCTCTTCCTCCAGTTTTTTCAGATGAGGAATCTCCGCTTTACACGGACCACACCAAGTAGCCCACACGTCTACGACCACCACTTTGCCTTTATAGTCCGACAATGCATGGAGTTTTCCATTCATATCCGGATAACTGAAGTCAATAGCCTCATCGCCGGCTTTCAATCCCGACAAATGTTTTTTAATGTCCAAGAAACGGGCTTTCTGGCCTTCAGTCACCATCATAGGGAAATACTTTTTCTCAAAAGCGGGGTATTGCTCTGCACTCTGACAAATATTTCCCCTTAAAATCACCTCAGCCTTCAGTTCCGGATCGGAAACCGCTTCCATGGAATAATCAGTAAAGGATGGAAGAAACAATCCATTATAGAAACCTCCCTTCACAAAACCATAAAGGCTGATATAATTCATTACAAACGGCCATTTCAGACTTTCCATAGAATCGAATATTCCACTTTTCATCAAAGATGCCATGTAGGGCTTAAAGTCCTTTGCTCTCGGTTCATCCTCGGGATGCGGTGCTGCAAAAATCATCATCGCGGCCTCGTTGAAATTGAAGGGAAGGGCATACTTCATGTAAGTGTCAAACTCTTTGTCTCCGGTCTTCAGTTTAGCGACAAATTTTTCCACTTTGGGAGCCAACTTTTCTACTATCGGGAAAAACGCAGAATAGGGTGTCTGTATTCCTTCGCGTACAAAAACCACCTCCCGAACTTCAGCAATCAACTGATACCATTTCTTCAACATTTCATTCTGCTTGCTCAATTTTCCCTGAAAGGTAATCTTTGCATCGAAAACGTCAATATTCAATGTCTCACCAGGTTTTACATGCAACATGTACATTTCCGAGGGACCTCCCAAATAGAGTATTCCGCAGTTCTTTTCTGGGACTTCAATGACAAAGCGATGTTCTGAATCCAATTTATAGGTGCCCAACTTTTTATAGCAACCATCATCGCTTTTCGACGAATAGAGATAAATCTCATCCATCGGGATATCCTTCACCCCTCTTTTAAAGAACGATCCACTAACTGTCGCGTTCTTTCCTTGTGCCAATCCATCTACCAAAGTGACGAACGCACATAAACATAACAGTATTACTTTTTTCATCTTTTATTTTTTTAATTAAACATCCAACAATTGAACCAATAATTTCCTCAACAACGTATCACTAGGTTTTCTCGCTTTGCTCGAAATCATCGTACCATCTGGTCCTATCAATAGGAAATGGGGAATGTACTCTATATTGTAATGACGCACAAATGGAGTATCGTATCCATTTGAGCCGAACAAAGCAATGCCGGAGTTTGCCACCATCTTTAACCACAGGTTCTTTGCGTTCTCTTCGTCTATCGACAAAGAGGCAAATGCAATGTTCCTTTCGGCAAACTCTTCTTCCAAAGCATGCATACAGGGAATCTCCTTCTTACATGGGCCACACCATGTAGCCCACACATCAATCAACAGGTATTTTCCTTTGAAATCGTCCAGCTTCACCGTACGCCCATGTTGATCTTCGAAGGCGAAATCCATCGTCGGCTTGCCATTGAACGGATGTGCTTTAATCTGCTGAAGGATACCGGAGCATAACTCTTGGTATTTCTTTTTGCCGGCTTCGCTCTTCACGTGTTTCTCGCAAGCGCCGGCAATCGCATCCAATCGTTCCCAATGCCCTTCGCGCATCAGTGTACTCAATTGATCCAACACAAAAAACTCACGAATCTCATCCTGACCTATTTTCTCAGCTTCCAAAGAGAGATACTCATCAAATGCGCCTTCACTTTCGACAAACTGTCTCATGCCGAGGAAATAGTCGTTCAACAGCGTAGACAGGGGCCAAAAGTCCAATAAGGAGCGGTCATTCAAATCCACCTTATTAAGCAGTTCACGGACATCAATCGGCAATTTCATGCCGACATTTGCCGCAGTGACCTTCAATATGGTTGTATTCAAATACCAGCAAACCTGTCGGATTCGTCGTTTCTGAACATCCAAAAACTGCTGATCCTGGACATGGGCATCCTTCAATTCCTGCAAACATTCGTTTTCAAGAGCCAGTACCTTTTGCAAGTTGTCCTTGCTGAACACTTCTTCAACCGGTTGCATAAAGCGCATAATGTTGTCTGTCTTTTTCTTTGAAAAGCAGAACTCCGTTCCAGGGACAGCCAACTCCATCCGTTCATTCCAACGCTCCAAATATTGGTTATAGGCATCGGGATTCTTGAATTTCACCCGGCTGTTCATTCCCCTCTCGTCCTTTTCAAAAACGAGATAAATCGTATCGCCCGGTGTC
>CAVINS010000002.1:0-98772 GCA_963643925.1 Bacteroidaceae bacterium | reverse complement strand
GGCGTTTGTCCGAGACAGATATCACATACAATGAATCCACCGATGCCCCAGGCAAGGTGAATACCGCCCGGTCTTGAGCATCTGAAGAATTCTCGTAACGGGATTCACTCGTCGCTGACAAGACTTCTACGAAACAATCCCCTCCTGGGGAGTTTTCCACAACAACATAAGCGTCTTGGGAGGATGAACAAGCCATACATCCCAAGAACAAGCTTAACAAAACTAGTACATTTCTCATATTCCGTTCTTTTTAGAAATTCATGTCGGCACTTGCCTCACAGGAGAAGTCCCCAAGCAGATACTTGACAAAATGAAACTGCAACTTCTTCCGATAATAGCTATCCAGCTGTCGTGAGTACCAATGCGTACCGCCCGGCAAAATCACAAATTCAAAATTTTTGTTCGCTTGAATCAAAGCATTAGCCATACGAATTGTATTGGCAGGATTTACCATGAAGTCAGCGTCACCCGTCACCAGCATCAGATGCCCTTTCAGGTTTTTGGCCAGCTCCATATTGGTCGGTACGTTGAACGTATAGAATTCCTCCTCGTGGCGATTTTCCCCTTCACCCACCATCCGTTTCTCCGTCTTCAATCCATGGTGCGTCTCTCCCCACCATTGATTGAAAATGCGATTGTCATGATTCCCGGCTGAAGAGACTGCCGCTTTGTAAAAATCAGGATACGTGCAGATGGCTGCCGTTGACATAAATCCTCCTCCCGAATGTCCATAGATTCCAACCCGTGAAACGTCAATGAACGGATAGCGCTGAGCCAATTGTTCTATACCGTACTTGTCATCAGCCAGGGCATAATCGCGCAGATTGCCATGGCCGAAGGTATGATAGGCTTTCGATCGCACCGGACTTCCGCCCCGATGTCCGAAACATACCACAACAAAGCCCAATTGGGCAAGGTTCGACTCTTCTCCACCGATGACAAAATCCAACGGGAAAGATTCGGTTTGCGGTCCTGGATAGACATGCGAAATGATTGGATAGCAACGGGTGGAGTCAAAGTCAAAAGGTTTCCACATTACACCATACAAATCCGTTTTGCCGTCGGCCGCTTTCACCGTGAAAGATTCCGGCATGCGCCATCCAGCTTCGTATACACGTTTCAAATCAGGTCGAGCCAATTCCATCAATTTCTTCCCAGATGGTGAAAGCAATGTATACTTCGGCTCCAAATCCACCCGTGAGCAACAATCTACAATATAGTTGTTCCGTGGGGACAGGTAGACATTGTGATTGGCCTCTTCGTGCGTCAACTGTTTTACTTCGTCGCGGTCAAAAGAGGTTTTACACAGCTGCGCATAGTATGGATTTCCGCCCTCATTTATCCCATGGGCCTCAAAATAGAGGTTGCGACTGATTGTATCCATCTTCGCGATTTTTCCGGCTACCCAGTTTCCGGAGGTCATTGCATTCTTCAAATTGCCATTGCCGTCGTAATGGTAATAATGTCCGTATCCGGTACGCTCCGACCACCAGATTATGTCTTGCTCGTCATTCAGAAAGGAAAGATAAAACAAGTCCTCGTTGAAATAAGGTTTACTCTCTTCGTGTATCAAGACCTCCACATGACCGTCGTCCGTATATGCCCGACAGATATCAATTTCGTCACAGGTACGTTTTTTGCGCATCACGTAGAAATACTTGGAATGTTTCGGCAGATGAACGACAGAAATAGTCTGGTCTTTCCACTGGCCTATGTCTATTGTTTGTCTTTTTCCAGTCTCGGCATCGAAAACGCACAATTCATATTGGGGTACGTACTGGTCGCCGGGCAAAGCATACTTAAATGATGACGCAACAGGCCGTGGACCCAAGCTCGACATGAGGTAACTGTCCTCCACCTTGCGGTTGTCCACCCGCAAGACATAAAATTTCTTCGAGTCATTGAACCAACGGGCGGATGTTTGCATATTCTGTCCAGTAGTATCGGATTCTTGCGACGAATAAGAATAGAAACACTCTCCATCCGTAGTCAAGACCGTTTCCACAGAGTCTCTAAGGCGCAACAAGCAGAGATTATGTCTACGGGCATAGATTACATAGGCACTGTCGGGTGAATAAGTACCGTATGGATATTTGCTCGACTGATATACCTTTCGAGTCTCTTCCCGACCGGGTGTCAGTTGTTCTGTCTCTATGTTGTATTCAAAATTGTGCCCCTTGTAGTTGAAGCACATCGTCTTTTGGTCATCTTTAAAACGGATTGTCCCCAAGTCCAAGTTCTTGCTGTCAATCGCCAGGTGAGTCGATTCCGACAATAGGGCGCTCATCTTTTCAGAATCAAAAAGCAGTCTTTTCCTTTTGGATTCCGCATCAACAAAATAGTATTCAAGTCCTTCGTCTGTTTCAAACTTAAACCAAAACTTGTCGCTTCCATTTAAGAAATGGGGCTGCAGCAGGGTTGAATTGGCGCGCAATTGGGAATATTTACGCATCTGCCCATAGTTAGCCTTTTGACCGTACGTCGACACTGGTGACATCGACAGAAGAAGTCCGATGACAACAATTAAGTTTTTCTTCATAGCAGGTTCATTAAAATATCCAATTCATCACAAGAGGGAGAACAACTCCCTCTTGTAAGAATATCAATCAGTAAGGTGCGATTCCTAAAATCCAAGTTCATCCAAAATTTCCCGAAGAATTTCATACTTCGCAATCACCCGAGGCCAAGCTCCCCATTTTGCACGGAATCCCTCATCATTTTCCAATGCAAATATTTCGCCTACATACATTTTTACATCCGTCTCTACCGTCAACGGGCAGTAATAGGACATTGTCGGGTCAGCACCAAGGAATCCTACATCTTCCAAACTTGTTCCATTGGAATAGTATGGAACCATTCTAGCCGCTATGGAATACGAGTAGAATGGTCTATACGTGTAACGGGCCATGCTACGTGTAATCTGGGCAAATTCCTCTATCTTACTCGTATACTTGTCTTCCATAATCAATGGAGTAGCTATGGCATTGGCCACTTCACCTTTATATGCGACCTTCTCCGCATCGGTTATATTGGAAAATTGGGAAATTTTCCCAAACACGGCACAGTTCAAGCCTTTGAAATAATAATCGCCCAACGCCTGACTGTTCAACGACTCTACCAAATAAAAACTTCGGTAAGAAGCTCCTCCTTTTTTCAGCAAGGGAAGCAAATCGTTCTTGATAAATTCCAGTGCCGGAATGACAGCAGAATAATTTTCTTTTGTCAATTCCGTCAGGGACAACAATTCCGGATAGGTTGAACCGGCCACATCTCCAAGTGAATAGTTCAGAGCCAACGTTTCGTAATAAGTATATGTGTCTCCAAATTCATCTACCCGCTCTGAAGACCCGATTGTGTCATTCATGAATACGGATATGCCCGTTTCCTTCCAAAAATCATAGCGAGCCTGGTCCACGGGATCATCACTGTCCTCCAAATAAGAGAGATTGAAATAATCTTTTTCAAGACCAGAAGGTGTCAACGCATCCTCTTTATCGCAGGCAGACAAGAGGAATACGAACGAAATTATGTATATGACAAACTGTTTCATATTATCCTATGTTTATTCTACTTTTAATGTTCTTTCCGGACGTTCCGCATTAGTCAACGAACCATTGTTAAACTCGATTTCCTCAGTCGGAATCGGCAACACGTAAGTAGCCTTTTCGTCCTTATATTCACCTAACTCATAATAACCTCCGACATAATAGGAATTATCTCCGGCATTATACTGCAAATGCGGGTGCTTGATAGTCTTGGAGTATGGGTAAAGGCTGTTCACGGCATAGCGGCGCAAATCAAACCAACGGTGTCCCTCGAAACACAGTTCCAAACGTCGTTCGTTACGCACGAAGTTCACCAACTCTTCTCCACTTTTGGACACCTCACTGTACATGTTATACTCAAAGCGGTTCTTTCGCAAATTGTTCAACGTTGTACAGGCTTCGTTGTCCTTGCCCAACATTGCCAAGGCTTCCGCTTTGTTCAGCAAGACCTCACCGAAACGGATTGAGAAATTGTCAGAGACAAAGTCGGCGTCCGTTGCTCCGTCACTCATGTCTATCTTACATTTCAACGGAATGTGATTTCCCTGGACTTTGGATACGTAAAAGAATATGCCCGGGCGCAAATCGCCTTCCTCGTAAGAGGCTATCAGATCCTCAGAAGCCTTGAAGCCATTGGCCACCCCATAATTCCACCAACCTGGTTGCTGCCCCCAATCATCACCGCCAAACACACACGGGATAATATTGGACCCTTGCGAGAAAATCATCTCGGGAGATTCACCACTGGCAAATCCTTTTGTCGGTTCTCCGACATTCAAATCCAACAAGCTGTACGACATTTTCTCCACCTCCTCGGCAGCCTTTACCGCATTCTCATACTGTTCCATGTAAAGATAGACCCTCGACAGCATAGCCTCAGTTGCAGCATACCCGGGATGATGGATATTCTTAGGAGTTTTATCCTTCAAAAGGCGGGCTGCATCATTCAAATCCTCAACAATTTGATTGAAAACTTTCTCGGTATTGTCACGTGTAAAGTATTTGTCCTCGATAGCCTCCGTTATTTTCAGGGGAACGGAGTAATCCGATGCAGCAGTTGCTTTGGCATAAGGCTGTCCATACACATTCGCCAAAAGGAAATAATAGGCAGCACGCAAGAAATAGGATTCTCCTATCACACGCTCCAGCAGTTCGCTGTTACCCTCTTCTTCTATGACTTTTCCTTCAGTGGCAATGATAACGTTCAAGATGGAAATGTGCTTGTAAATCCGTTCCCAATTGAGATCATCTACTGGATTGGAATTCCCGTCCACTGAAGGATACTTCTCCCAACGATGATATGCACCCAAAAAATTCATCGCAGAGTAATCAGATGCCGTAAAAGTCGGGCCTCCGCTTTCTTTCAACAACATGTCCTCCTCTGAATCGTCATCCATAACATGAATCATCGGGAAATAAGGAGCAGAAACGGAATTCGTTATAAGTGACATTGAAGAAGTTGGAGTAGGAGTCGTGCGATACGTCGTCATATAACAATTTCCCACCAGCAGTTCGTTCAAGTCTTCCGCTGTTTTGGCATATATTTTATTTTGAGAATATTCTTCCAGGAAATCACTACATCCCGTCAGACTTAATCCCAAGTATAGTGCAACAATTGAATGTAATATATTAACTTTCATCAGTTCCTAATTTTTAAAAGGTTACATTAAGATTCAAGGAATAGGTCGGGCGCACCGACAGATTGATCACACTCGATGTTCCCGATTGCTCCGGATCCTGTCCCTTCAATTTTTTCGAGCACCAAGTGAAAAGATTTGTGCCCGCCAGAGTCAAGTAGGCAGAAGAAAGATGCAATTTCTTGCAAAAGGAATCTTCAAAGCGGTACTGGAACTGCAACGATTGGAGTCGCAAATACCGTCCGTCCACCACTCGAAGGTCTGAATTGTCGTACATTTGATAGCGGTCGGTAGCAAACGAATAGGATTTGTAAAGCCACCAGGGAATCTCTTTCGTGTTCACCAAAAGGGTGGCGTCATCTACCACAATCGCCGGGATGTCTGTTTTGTTCTCGTCGCCCGGACGTCTCCAACGGTTGACAAACTCTTTCCGCATATTTGCATAAGGAGAAGGAGTTTGTGTGGCATACTCTGAACACATCTTCAACAAACGGACTTTGTTTCCGAAACTATATGTAAAGTTGAAAGACAGGCTGAAATTCCGATAGCCGAAGTAATTGGAGATGCCACCTTGCAGCACAGGTATACGGGTGCCGGCTTCTTCCAACACACTGAAGTAAACGTCTTCTTTGCTGTCCATGGCGTCATATTTTTCCTCCACCTCTTCCTGGTCCGTATCATAGAACAATGGTTTACCGGTTTTTGAATCCAAGCCCTTGAATTTATAGGAATAGAACGTTCCCAACGGTTTTCCAGCTATCTCCAACGAGCCATTCAGCAAATCGCTGTACGTAATCTCATCCTGGAAAACATTGGTTCGATTGTTGATGGCCCGTTTAACCAGTTTATTCACCACCTGACCTAACTGAGGGTCAAAACGCCAAGTGAATCCCCGTTTGGTTGCCGAGCCGTTCAAGTTGTTAATCGGAGTAAAGTTCAAAACCAATTCAAATCCCGTATTGGTTATATTTCCACGATTCACCACATATTGTGACACGCCATTGATTTTCGACACCGTCTTGTTCAGAAAAGCATCTTTTGTTTTGTTGTAGAAATATGACACCGATCCACTCAAGAAACGATTCCATAATGAAAAATCCAAAGTGTAGTTCGTGCTCAATTTCTTCTCATATTTCAAATCGGGGTTCGGGAAGTTCGTCACTTTGGCAGTGTAATCCTCGTACACGTTACTGTAATTTCCATGTTCAATAATCAGATTCGGGGACTCCGTATCCAACATATTGCCTTGATAACCCACCGAAGCTTTCAAAGCCAGCACATCAATCTGCTTCACATTCTTGAACAAGTCCTCCTTTATCTCCCAACGTGCAGAAGCTCCCCATGTCGGCAAGAAATTGCTTCGTGTACCGAAATTGTTTGTAGCATCAGAGCGTACGCTCAGATTCACCATGTACCGGTTGTTGTAGATATATCCTAATGTAGCATACAAACCCACCTTATTGGATTTCGACTCCGTGATTGTTCCCGTACCGCTTGTTCTCAACCAATTATAGTACCCGGAATATTCCGTTGAAATATCGGCAAACGTTTTTCCACGATCTTTCAAATAGCCACGGCGGACGATATCAAAAGTGTTGTAGAAAGTGGAAGACACTTCCGCTCCAGCACTCGCACTAAACATGTGGAGACAATCCTTGTCCAAGTTTTTGTCAAAATTGAGCTGGATACGTCCCGTATAGCTTTTGTTGCGCGTATCAATCCGTTGCAATTGTCCGCCCATCGGTACCAAATCGTTGTACGCCGTGCGATCTCCTCTCAAAGATTGTATATAATAGGAATCTTCGCCATACCAGATTTCCTGATTTGTGTTGGAAGTGCTGTACGAGAAAGTACCGTCCAGTTTCAACGAAGGCAATATCTTGTAAACCAAATTGGCACGGACACTCAACGAATTCGTGTTCGTATTGTCATCTGAATTCTCCATCTCATTCAGCACATTGAATCCATTCAGGTAAGATTGAGTGTTGCCTTTTTCATAATAGTACAACGAACCGTCTTCATTGTAGAGAGGAATTGCCCGGCTCGTTGTGTAAGCATAGTTCAACAAGTTCAAGTCCGAAGGATTATAATGCCGGTCCATAACACTTCCCGACAAAGCGAACTGCATGTACCATTTGTTGTAATCGGCAGATACATTCAATGACGTTGTATAACGTTTTGTGCCCTCGCCTCGCAAAGTACTGGATTCATCATTATAGCCCACGGAAGCATAATACTTGATTCTGTCAGAACCTCCCGACAAACTCAATGTATGGCTAAGCGAAAGCGCATCCTTACAAATGATGTCAAACCAGTCTGTATTTATTGTCTCGTATCTATCTACCAAACGCTGATACTCGTCAAATCCAATAAGGCCATTGCTGTAGTCCAAATAAGCTTCCTCATAACCGATCCAATTAGTCACATTTGAGTAGTGCATCTTGCGCTCAATCATCTCTCGGGAAACATCGATACGCTCCTTGGAGTTCATCATATTCACTCCCCGGTCCGAATAGCGGGGTCTGGTAGACAACGTTCCGGTCACAGAATAAGAAATCTTTGGAGGTCCCTGTTTTCCTTTTCGAGTTGTAATCACGATTACTCCGTTTCCGGCCCGTGTGCCATACAATGCCGTAGCAGATGCATCCTTCAACACGTCAATCTGTTCGATATCGTCGGGATTCAAACCGGAAATTGCATTTCCCAAAAGGTTAACGAAATCCAGGTCATTCAAGCGGGAAGGGTCTACATTTACCGGATCAGTCTGAATAATGCCGTCTACCACCCACAAGGGTTCCTGATTTCCCAGTACAGTGGAAGTACCACGGATTCTCAATTTAGGCGAAGCACCTGTCTGTCCGGAGTTTTGCATATAAATCATGCCGGGGACACGTCCTTGCAACAGTTGGTCCACCGAAGTGATACCAGGTGTTTTAATGTCGTCCATCTTGAGAGAAGTTACCGCACTGGTTAAATGTCGTTTATCAATCTTCTGATAACCCGTGTATACAACCACTTCGTCCAGCATTTCTGTCGATTCCTTCATCACTACATCAACCGTCTCTTTTCCACCAGTCTTCACTTCCTGTGTTTCCATACCGACAAAAGAGAATATCAACGGAACACCTCCTGCTTGCTGAATGGTCAACTGGTAATTTCCATCCATATCCGTAGCTGTACCTATAGTTGTCCCGTTCACAGTGACACTTACTCCCGGCAAAGGCAATCCTTTCTCGTCAACTACTCTACCGGTCAACTTCCTTGGATTCGTCGTCGTAGATTTCTTCATGGATTCGTTGACGGCAATCACAATGAACTTGCCGTTGATGCTTTTCTTTAGCGGCAAGCCGGTCAGCAACACGTCAACTGCCTCGGGGACGGTCTTGTCCTTGATGGTGGCTGTCACCTTGTAGGTCTGCAGTTCACTGTAGTTGAAGTTCATCTTGTAATAACCGGACAGACGTTCCAACTGTTTCAGCGCCTCCGTAAGCGGCTTTTCCTTACAATCGAGCGACACCCGTTTGTTTTGCCCTTGCGCCAACGCTTGGGACACTTGCCCCACAAGCAGCAGGCAGAGCAACGAGGTAAAGAGGAAACTCAGTCTCCATCCACCTCTTGAAGCATTCATGTTTCTTTGCATAAACTCTCTTCTTGATTAAACGTTACTGTACTTATATAAAAACACTTTTATATATAGTACACGGTTTCCCCGATTCGGGTACTTCCCGAACGAACAAATATCGCAGTGTGTTGAGTTTTTCTTCCCAATGAAGGAGAGAGAGGGTACTGAAGGGCGTGCCAATGTGCGTTGCAGACCATGTATCCTGCAGACGCAGACCGCCAAACCGTTGTCATCGGATAACGACCTTGTTGCCTATCCATTCCGCACTCACCACTTCGAGGGCGTTGAGGGTCTGCAGGGCCAAGTCGAGCGGCAGATGACGGTCGGCCACATAGTGCAGCCGTTCGTTTACTTTGGCAGAATTTTCGATGACGATGTCGACATTGTACCAACGGACCAGTTCATGAAGTATTTCCACGAGAGCGACGTTATCGAAGTAGAAGTATCCATCCTTCCACTGGCTGTAGCCATAGACATCAACATTCTCCACCCAAAAGCCGTCACTCTCGGCCAACTTGGCTTTCTGCCCGGGAGCAAGCGTCAAAGTCTTCGTTCTGTCGCGCACGTCCTGCAAAGCCACCTTGCCGTTGACCAACACCACAGAGGCTTCTTGCCGGGTATAGGCGCGCACATTGAATTCTGTACCCAACACCGAAGTGACGAACCAGTCGCTCTGCACTTCAAAGGGATGCGACGCATCCTTTGCCACCTCGAAATAGGCCTCGCCGTGGAGTCTCACCATACGTCTCTCGCCGGCAAACACCTCGGGAAACTCCAATTTGGAGTCGGCATTCATCCACACCTGTGTACCATCGGACAAAGTGACATGATAGTCCTTGCCGCGCGGCGTGGTGAGCGTCATCCACTGAATGGTTGCATCAGAACGGACGTTTCGGTAGTTGAGCTGTTCGTCGGTAACCTCTATGCCTTTTTGTGCCAACAATGAGTCACTGCCTGCTGTGACGACGTGCGTGTCGCCTTTATCGGAAGTGAGCACAACGTCATCCTCTTTTTGTATGGCGGCAAAAATCTGGAGCGGTTCGTCCTGTTTCACCATTGGTTCGGGCGACGAGAAAAACCATACACAAACCAGCAATGTGGCAGCCACACCGGAGACAAAGCCAACGAGCAGCCAACGGTTACGTTTGCCCGTCCCCTGGGAACGAGACTGCGTACGGAGTGCGAGCCTCTCCCACTCCGCATCTACATCGGGCTCCGGCACATGCATGCGGTTAAGCGCACGTCTGCACAGCTGCTGTTCTTCAAATGAGAGCATCTGCTGTCCGTCATTCAGTTGTTCCAAGTTTTGTTCTTCGTCTCTATTCATAATGCCTTTTTATTAATACGCAAGAAATGCTTTTCGGGTACGATTGTCAATCACTCTTTTCACAAAAATGTTTCCTCAGCTGTGAAAACGCCTTTGTAATGTGTTTCTTCACGCCATCGGAAGTTATGCCGAGCACCTCCGCCACCTCTTTGTACTTTCGGTTATGGAAATAGCATTCGGTAAGTATAAATTGCGTGCGGGCGGACATTTTCTCTATTTCCCGTCGCATTTCGGCAATCCGTGCCTCCAGTTGCTGACACTCCTCGTCGCTGGAGCACTCGTCCTGAGTCAGCAGGCAGAACTCGTGATACTCGTCCATGCGGTTCGACTGTTTAAGATGGTTGAGACACTGGTTGCGCACACTCACGTAGAGGTAGCTTACCAGTGTATCAGAGAACATACGACTCCGTTCATTCCACACAGAAGCGAATACGGTACTGACGATATCCTTGCAGACTTCCACGTCGGCCACGTAATCATACGCATAGTAGTACAAGCGCGTATAATAGTCGCGGAACAGCTGTTCGTATTCTTGCTTCGTTATTGGCTTCGTCATACACTTCTCTCTGAAATCAGCGGTAAAGGTACAAAGATTTTCAATCTATCATCAAACAAACGTTATAACATTTATCTGCAACGTGAAAACGTCTGGTCCGGCAACCGGGATAGACAGGGAAATGCACCAAGGAAGAATGTAGCGGGAAATGCGCCCTGACTGGAGCGATTATTTTCTCTGACCATGAAAAAAGATTTTCCCAGTCAGAGAAAATAATCGCATACATTCACACGCTGTTGCGACATAAAATGGCGCTCCATTGGCCGCATAACAATCCGAACAACTTTTTTTGGGAAAGAACCCGTTGGCCGGATATGCAGAAAGCAAAAAGGTGGGAGTCAGTAGGCAAAGTAGCTGTAATGGTTGTTATCCGGATTGACAACTATCTGCTCGACCACAATCTCGGGGTCGACCATGATAAGGCGCAATGTATGTTTACCGGGCTTGGCATCCAATTTGACAGACAGCCAACGGATGTTGTCAAACACCTCAGTGCGACGGGGTTGACGCTTACCGTCCTTCCATCCGCTGAGCAGAAGGTAATTGGGCTGCGGAAGCTGACAAAGGACTTTGGACACGGCCAAGTTCTTCGCTGTGTACTCTTGGAACTCATCGTGCAGACCTTGGCGGGCATCGACTATCTGCACCGGAGAGTCGTCAATCTGCACTCCTAGACGCAGGCCACGCGAGGGGTAAACGTCTTGGATGGGCAGGATGCCTATCGCCACCTGTCCGTCCGTCAGATTGACTTCGTACTCCAAGGTTGCTCCACCGGTAAGCGCAGAAGAGGCGCGCACATTGTCGCTACCCATGCAACCTTTGCCACGGCCCAGGTCCGGGAGAAATATCCAAGTGGCCTCGGGACCGGAGATCTGTGATGAGAAGTCGCAGGCCGCAATGGAATATTCGTCCGTCGGAGTCTCGGAGAGATTGTTCTCCACCTTGAGCCCAAGTGTCAACGGGTTGACGTTCTTCTCCGGAATGGCCCACTGCGTGTATCCGATGTGATTGTCGAGCATCATGCCTTTCCATTTCCCGTTGGACAGACCATTATTATAGTAGTCGGTCAGGCGTTCATCCTTCCGCATCAGCGCCTCTATGGACAACGAGTCGCCCAAGGTTGCGTAATTGTAGATCTGCGCCACACCCGCGCTGGCCACCACGGGATAGTAGACAAGCTGGTAGAAAGCATCCTGGTACTTCACCGGCAGTGCCTCCTTCAGGTTCTCGCAACGGGTGACCAGCGACTGCCACAGAGCGTTGGTGCGCAGCATTTCTTCGTTATTGAACAGACCGGGATACTGCACTTCAGGTTTCCGCCACAGATTGTATTTGCTGTATCGAGCCATCAGGTCGGCTACCTCCGCGGCGTAGTCCTTACCGAAGATGCTGGCGGCGAACTCCTCCATGTAGGCCCGCTCGTCACCCGGCTTGATGGCCTCGGGGTTCCACGCATACTTCATGATAAAGTCGATAGGCACCTCCTTCGGTTTGAGGTCGCCCACATTGATGATCCAGATGCGGTCGATGCCCGACTGATAGGCGAGATTGAGTTGTTCGCGCAACTTCGGCACGGTGGTGGTGTTCACCCAGCGGTCGTTCCAGGGACCTCCATTCATGTCGATGTGGTAATAGAGTCCCAGTCCACCCTTGCGTTTGCGTTCGGCAACGGTTCCCATACGCCGGATGTAGCCCCAATTGTTGTCACAGAAGAGCAAAGTGACATCGTCCGGCACGGTAAATCCGGCGTCGTAGTAGCGTTGCACCTCGGTGAAGATGGCCCACAGTTGCGGTGTTGCACTGGCTTTCTTGCCTGTCACCCGACTGATTGTCCGGCGTTGACTCTCGATGACACGGCCAAGGGTCTTGATGTTATCGGCATCATTGCCGCTTCCCATCGCCACGTCGCCGTCGCCACGCATACCGATGGTCACAATCTTCTCGTAGTCCTTGGAGTTGCGGATGCCTTCCTCGAAGAAGCGGTCCAGCCGTTCGGAGTTGGTGTCGTAGTTCCACGGACCCACCTCAGCACGTCGTTTCACATATTCCTGATGGGCACGCATCATCGGTTCGTGATGCGAAGTTCCCATGACGATTCCCATGCGGTCGGCCACCTGAGGGGAGAGCGGGTCGTCCTCGTTGAACCGGCTTCCCCACATGGCAGGCCAGAAATAGTTGGCCTTCAGACGAAGGAGCAGTTCGAAGATTCGGCTGTACGCCTTGGAATTTATGCCTCCGAACTGATTGTTGCACCACGTGCCGAAGGAGGGCCATTCGTCGTTGATGAAGATTCCGCGGTAGCGGACTTTCGGCTCGCCATCGGTGTAAATGCCCTTGTTGACGTAAAGTTCCGCATGTTGAGGTATGGGAGCATCGGCCATCCAATACCATGGGGAGACGCCTATCTGTCGGCTCAACTCATAGATTCCATAGATTGTTCCCCGCTTATCGGAGCCCAGAATCACCAGTTTGCCTTTGTCGGTGAACAGCAGATACTGTTCCCATTTGCCTTTGAGTTGCTTGGCTTGATGGGCATAGTTCCTCGCCAGACTGCTTCGCCCCACAGTCGCCACCAATATCGGTGCATTGGCGCGGCCCGTCACTGTCTGCAAGTCGCTGCACAGGTTCTGTACGGCAATCTTCACTCCGTCCCACTCATCGGCAGCGTACACGATGGTGTCGGACGTTTGGGTCAACTGTAGGGAGGTAGTTTCTTGTGGTGTAAAGGTAATGAACTGCTCCGCGGCTACCATGGGTAAGGATGCGGAAAATGCCAACACTAACAGCGCTCGTCTCATTTTCATAGAGAATTTGAAATTAAAGTAATAGAATAGGGTTTGTCTTGGTCTCATGACATCTTTATCCAACAGATGTCACGGCAAAGATACAAACTATTTCATTATTCCTATAGAAAACAGGCAACCAATCAGCTCAGTACGTGTCATTTATTGAAATGGGGAGTATAATGCACGAAATGAGCGAGAGCGTCGCATAAAGAGGGAATTCGCCTCCCATGGTCCGATGCCGTCATCGGACCATGGGAGGCGAACTATATCTTATATATAATACGTATTACTCAATGGTAATCTCCATCTTCTGCAAATCCTCGTCGCGGGAGCTGCTTCCGTAGAAGATCTCATAGGCGCCCTTGATGGGGTGCATGGTGTTGGTCTTCACGTCGAACCAGTCGAACGACTCATACGGCAGCTCGATGGCCACTTGCTCGGTAGCACCCTTGGCGATGTTCACACGTTTGAAGCCACGGAGGGTCTTCAGCGGACCTTCGGTGTCGCCAGCGCGGTGGATGTAGACCTGAACCACCTCTTCACCATCACGCTTGCCAATGTTCTGCACGGGGATGGTGATGGTGGCCTTCTCGCCATACTTCAGCGAAGTCTTGTCCAGCGTGGCGGGTTGGTAAGCGAACTTGGTGTAGCTCAGTCCGTAGCCGAACGAGAAGAGCGGTTGGTCCTTGAAGTAGCGGTAAGTACGGCCCTTCATGGAGTAGTCGAGGAAGTCGGGCAGCTGGGCCAAGTTCTTGTAGAACGTGATAGGCAAGCGTCCGGCGGGGTTGTACTCGCCGAAGAGAGCCTTCGCGATGGCCGTTCCACCCGCCTGGCCCGGATACCAGGCCTGCAGGATGGCGTCGCAGTTCTCAGTCTCGTTGGTCATGGCCAAGGCCGAACCGGAGAAGTTGACGAAGACAATCTTCTTGCCGGCTTTCTTCAGCACCTGCAACACCTCGCGCTGAACCTTCGGCAGCTCGATTTCCGTGCGGTCGCCGCCCTTGAAGCCTTCGGCGCTCACACTCATCTCCTCGCCTTCGAGTTTCGGAGAGATACCGCCGGCAAAGATGACCACGTCGGCCTTCTTGATGCGTTTGAGCAAGGCCTTCATGTCGATAGGTTGAGCCTCCACAAGGTCGAAACTGAGGAATGCGTCCTCACGCTTCTGGCTCGTGCGTACCTCTATGGTGTATTCCTTACCGGCCTCAAAGTCGAAGGGGTAATAGTTCGTTGTCTGTTTCTTGTTGAAGATTTCCTTGCCGGCCTTTTTGCCATTGAGCAGGATGTTCACCGTACCGTTGGTGGCAAGTCGGAAGAAGGCCTTTCCATTGTGATCGGGACGGAAAGTGGAGGTATAGACAGCAGAGAACTCACGGCTGTTCACACCCGGAGCGAACACCGTAGCACCAGCTGCCTGGAAGTTGAAGGGAGTGGTCTGTACTGCCTGCACATCGGCCTTGCCGTTGAATGTGAAGTTGTTCCAGTATTCAGCCTCGAAGCCATTGCCTTTAGAAGAGGCACACTGGGCAAACAGGCTGGCCCAGATATTCGACTCGACGTGTCCGCAAACCTGTTCGTAGATGACCTTCGACTCGGGCAACATCTGACGGATGCCTTTGAGCAAGGTCATAGTGTGTGAAGGTGTACCCTGGTAGTTGCCCCACTGCATCACAGAGTCGTTGGCGTTGGGACCGAGCACGGCCACCGTCATCTTCTTGTTGAGCGGCAGCAGGTTCTTGTTGTTCTGCAGCAGCACGAGGGTCTCCTCGGCCATCTTCAGGGCCAGGTCTTGGTGTTTCTGGCAGTCCACCACAGAGTAAGGAATCTGTCCCCACGGAGCGGGAATCTCGTCGTCCATCTCGCCCAGTTCGAAGCGGGCCTTCAGCAGACGGCGTACGGAGATGTCGATGCGTTCCTCGGGAATGAGTCCCTTGCGAACCGCATCGGGCAGGTTGTTGTAGTTGGAGCCGCACTCCACGTCGGTGCCGTTGAGGACAGCGTTGGCCGAAGCATGGGTAGCGTCGGGTTGTGTATTGTGACGATTAGCGCCGTAGAAGTCGGAGATGGCTCCACAGTCGGAAACGACGATGCCGTTGAAGCCCCACTCGTTGCGCAGAATCTGCGTCAGCAAACGGTTGCTGCCGCAGCAGGGGTCTCCCTCGTAGCGGTTGTAGGCACACATCACCTCTTTCACGCCTGCCTTCTGCACCAGGTCCTTGAAGGCGGGAAGATAGGTTTCCCACAAGTCGCGCAGGTCGATGTTCTCAGCGTTGAAGTAGTGACGGTTCCATTCCGGACCGGAGTGTACGGCATAGTGTTTGGCGCAGGCGTGCAGTTTGTTGTAGCGCACGTCGTTAGGTCCCTGCAGACCGCGTACAACGGCCATACCCATCTGACCTGTCAGATAAGGGTCTTCACCATAGGTCTCCTGGCCACGTCCCCAGCGCGGGTCGCGGAAGATGTTGACGTTGGGAGTCCAGAACGTCAGGCATTGGTAACGTCCGAACTTGCCACGTTTACGGAAATTGGCATTTTTGGCACGAGCCTCATCGGACACGGCTGTGTAGACATCCTGCAGCAACACGTTGTCGAACGATGCCGCCATACCAATACATTGGGGAAATACGGTAGCCAATCCGGCACGTCCCACACCGTGGAGCGCCTCGTTCCACCATTCATAGGGTTTGATGCCCAACCGGGGCACGGCCTTGGAGTTGTTTTGCATCAGTTGCACCTTCTCCTCCAATGTGAGCCGTTTGAGCAAGTCATCGGCCCGCTGGTCGGGGGTCAGGGTCACATCCTGATAGGGAAGTACTTTCGCATTTTGTGCTATCGCCCCGCACGAGAGGCAGACCAATAGGCAAGCTGAGAGTAATTTCTTCATGGTTTTGATTGGTATTTTTTTGATTAGTAATATTTGCGGCGAAGATACTCAAAAGGGAAGGAACAATGGCCTTGCCATCTGTTTATTTTCCTAAAACGGCAAATAATCTTCCTATTGCCCTCCCGGCAGAGCTTTCTCCAACCCGATGCAAATGTACCCCTACTCCCCCGCAATCAGGTGCATTATTTCCTCATAAGGGTGCATTATTTGCATTTCCTGCATGCGAAGGCTACTGTCGTTCAACAAAAACAACGGGCAATTTTGATTATCTGCGGGCAAATGGTTAACTTTGCACGCATTTTGCCGGAACATTACTAATGAAAGAGATGAAAACGATACTTCTGTCGATGCTGTTGTGCATCACCGCTTGGGCGCAGACCTCGGCGGCAGAAGTCTCTATAGAGATTGCTGAGCCCCAACGGGATTCCATCCGGTTCAGTCTGCTCACCTGTTCGCCCGGACCAGAGATTTACGCCCTGTTCGGCCACTCGGCCATCCGTTTCCACAACGTGAGCCGCGGACTGGACTTCGCCTTCAACTATGGGCTGTTCAGCTTCAGTGCGCCCAACTTCGTGATGCGCTTCATCAAGGGCGAGACGGACTATGAGCTGGGAGCCTCCCCATTCGAATACTTCAAGGAATCGTACGCCGCGCGAGGCTCGTACGTGGTGGAACAAGAGCTGAACCTCACCTACGCCGAGAAGCTGCGTCTGCTGGCCTTGTTGGAGGAGAACTACCGGTCGGAGAACCGGGTGTACCGATACAACTACTTCTACGACAACTGCACCACACGGGCCCGCGACAAGATAGAAGAGAGCATCGAGGGAAAGGTGGTCTATCCGGAGAAGCACGACAACGTCTCGTACCGGAAGATTATACACCGCTACACCCCTGGGCACGACTGGGCCGAGCTGGGCATAGACTTCTGCCTGGGCAAGACAGCGGACGACAGCATCAGCTACCGCGAGCAGATGTTCGCACCCTTCGTGCTGGTGGAGGCCATGGACAGCGCACAGATAGTGAACCCCGACGGCACCCGACGCCCGCTGGTGAAAAGCCGTCAGCTGGTGGTGAGCCCCGCCAAGACAGCACCGGAGCAGGATTCCCTACCCGCCCCCATGACACTCGCCCTCGCGCTGCTCATCGCTGTAGTCCTGTGCTGCGCATGGGAGCTGAAGCACAAACGCTACCTGTGGGGCGTGAGCGCCCTGCTCTTTGCGGGTCAAGGAATAGCTGGCTGCATCGTGGCGTTCCTGTTCTTCTTCAGTATCCACCCCACGGTGGACACCAACTACCTGGTCATCATCTTCAATCCTCTGCCATTGGTGTATCTGCCATGGCTCATCTACAGGGCCTGCAAGCGGAAGGTGGACTACTATCACTGGGTGAACGCAACTGTTTTAACACTATTTATTGCGTTTTGGTGCATAATTCCGCAAGAGTTTAATTTAGTAGTATTACCTTTGGCCACGATTTTACTAATCAGGTCACTTACCTATATAATATGCAAAAAGCCACATCAATGAAAGGACGTATCCTGACCTCGCTGCTCACAGCGCTGGCCATCGCCAACCTACAAGCGCAGGAGGTCGCGTTGTCGCCCAAGTTGGTGATAGGCATCACGATAGACCAGCTACGCTCCGACTACATGGAGGCTTTCTCGGCGCTCTACGGCGAGAAGGGATTCAAGCGACTGCTGAAGGAGGGGCGGGTCTATTGCAACGCGACTTACGACTATGCCGTGACAGACCGCTCCTCGGCACTCGCCTCGCTCTACAGCGGCACCACCCCCTACAACCACGGCATCATAGCCGACCGGTGGATGGACCGCAACACCCTGCAGGTGGTGCAGAGCGTGGACGACAAGGATTATATGGGTATCTACACCTCGGAGTGCACCTCCCCCAGCAAGTTGCTGGTGTCCACCATCTGCGACGAGCTGAAGGTGAGCACCGGAGGCAAGGCACTGGTCTACGCCATCGCACCCTTCCGCGACGCTGCCGTATTCTCGGCCGGTCATGCAGCCGACGGGGCCTTCTGGCTGAACGACGAGACGGGCAAATGGTCAGGCTCTACCTTCTACCCTTCGTACCCCGACTGGGCCAGCCGCTACAACGACCATCAAGCCCTCGACACCCGCATCACCTCCATCACATGGGAGACCCTGCAGCCGCCGTTGGTCTACACCAGCTATTCGCCGCTGACCTCACAAGGCTTCAAGCACACCTTCACCGACACGGCCACCCGCTACCGCCAGTTCAAGACGAGCGGTCTGGTGAACGAGGAGGTGAACCGTCTGGCCAAAGCCTGCCTGCACGGCAGCGCCATCGGGCTGGACAATGTGACGGACTTTCTGGCCGTCACCTACTACGCAGGCAACTTCGAACACAAATCCGACTCAGAATATCCGATTGAGATACAAGACACTTACGTCCGCCTGGACCACGACATCGAAGAGCTAATAGCCGAGGCGGAAAAGCGTGTAGGCATCAACAACATGCTGGTGTTCGTCACCTCCACGGGCTACACCGACCCGGCACACACCGACTATCTGAAGGAGTACCGCATCCCAACGGGCGAATTCCACATGAACCGCTGCTCAGCCCTACTCAACATGTTCCTCATGGCGACCTACGGACAGGGTCAGTACGTGGAGGCCTACAACGGACTGCAAATCTACTTCGACCACAAGCTGATAGAGCAGAGACAGCTCAACCTGGCAGAGGTCATCGTCAGGTCGGCAGAGTTTTTGGCACAGTTCAGCGGCGTGAAGTCGGTCTACACCGCACAGAGCCTGCAACTCAACGCCTACACCCTGGAGGCACAACGCATGCGCAACGCCTTCAACGCCAAGAGTTCGGGCGACATCATCCTGACCATCACCCCGGGGTGGAAACTGATGAACGACGACCAGATGAAGGAACACCCCTTCAACGTGGCGCGCGACTCGTACATGGAATTTCCCCTCATCTTCTGGGGCTTCAATACCAAACCGGAGATTATCCACACGGCCACCACGGTAGACCGCCTGGCTCCCACACTGGCGCACTTCATGCGCATACGGGCTCCCAATGCCTGCGCAGCCGCCCCACTGACCGACATCCGGCAGTGAAACAGAAAAAAGAGGGCAGTAAAGCATTGATAAATCAGGCTTTTATGTAACTTTGCCCCTTCAACGAACGCATCTAACAAGATAATAAAAACAAAACATATATGGGATTTAATGAATTTTTGAGTAAGATATTCGGCAATAAGTCCACCCGCGACATGAAGGAGATTCAGCCATGGGTAGAGAAGATCAAAGCGACTTATCCCAGTATCGAGAAGTTGAGCAACGACGAGCTGCGTGCCAAGACGCAGGAGTTGAAACAGTACATCAAGGACGCTGCCAAGGAGCAGAACGCCAAGATAGCCGAGCTGAAAGCTACCGTGGAAGCCACGGAGCTTGAGGATCGCGAGGAACTGTTCGCCAAGATAGACAAGTTGGAGAAAGAGGTACTCGAGACCTATGAGAAGGCTCTGGACGATGTGTTGCCCGTGGCATTCTCCATCGTCAAGGATACGGCACGCCGTTTCTCCGAGAACGACGAGCTGGTGGTGACAGCCACCGACTTCGACCGCCAGTTGGCTGCTACGAAGGATTTCGTACGCATCGAGGACGACAAGGCCATCTACGCCAACCATTGGATGGCGGGCGGCAACGACATGAAGTGGAACATGGTCCACTACGACGTTCAGTTGTTCGGTGGCGTGGTGCTCCACAAAGGCAAAATCGCCGAGATGGCAACCGGTGAAGGCAAGACCCTGGTGGCCACCCTGCCGGTATTCTTGAATGCCTTGACAGGCAACGGCGTGCACGTGGTGACCGTCAACGACTACCTGTCCAAGCGTGACTCCGAGTGGATGGGTCCGCTCTATGAGTTCCACGGACTGAGCGTGGACTGCATCGACAAGCACCAGCCCAACTCCGACGCCCGCCGCAGAGCCTACATGGCGGACATCACCTTCGGTACGAACAATGAGTTCGGCTTCGACTACCTGCGCGACAATATGGCAGGCAGTCCGCGCGACCTCGTGCAGCGCCAACACAACTACGCCATCGTGGATGAGGTGGACTCAGTGTTGATTGACGATGCCCGTACACCGTTGATTATCTCCGGTCCCGTGCCCAAGGGCGACGACCAACTGTTCGAGGAGCTCCGTCCGCTGGTGGAGCGACTGGTGGAGGCACAGAAGAAGCTGGCTACACAGCTGCTGGCCGATGCCCGCAAGATGATTGCCTCGGACGACAAAGAAACGCAGGAGCAAGGTTTCCTAGCCCTGTTCCGCAGCCACAAGGCGTTGCCTAAGAACAAACCGCTTATCAAGTTCCTCAGCGAACCGGGCATCAAGGCCGGCATGCTCAAGACCGAGGAAATCTATATGGAGCAGAACAACAAGCGCATGCCCGAAGCCGTGGAGCCCCTCTACTTTGTCATCGACGAGAAGCTCAACAGCGTGGACATGACCGACAAGGGTGTAGACCTCATCTCGGGCAACTCCAGCGACCCCACCTTCTTCGTGTTGCCGGACATCACCGCACAGCTCTCCGACCTGGAGAACCAGACCGGGCTAACCGACGAAGAGAAGCTGGCAAAGAAGGACGAGTTGCTCACCAACTACGCCATCAAGTCGGAGCGTGTACACACCATCAACCAGCTGCTGAAGGCCTACACGATGTTCGAGAAGGACGACGAATATGTGGTCATCGACGGACAGGTGAAGATTGTGGACGAGCAGACCGGCCGTATCATGGAAGGCCGCCGCTACTCCGATGGTCTGCACCAGGCCATCGAGGCCAAGGAGCGCGTGAAGGTGGAGGCTGCCACACAGACCTTCGCCACCATCACCTTGCAGAACTACTTCCGTATGTACCACAAGCTGGCCGGTATGACCGGTACGGCAGAGACGGAGGCAGGCGAGTTCTGGGACATCTACAAACTGGATGTAGTGGTGATACCGACCAACCGCCCCATCGCACGTATCGACATGAACGACCGCGTCTACAAGACCAAGCGCGAGAAGTACAAAGCCGTCATCGAAGAGATAGAGAGTCTGGTGAAGCAGGGCCGCCCAGTGTTGGTAGGTACCACTTCGGTGGAGATCTCCGAGATGCTGAGCAAGATGCTGACCATGCGCAAGATAGAACACAACGTATTGAATGCCAAGTTGCACCAGCAGGAGGCTTCCATCGTGGCCAGAGCCGGTCTGACGGGTACGGTGACCATAGCCACCAACATGGCAGGTCGTGGTACCGACATCAAGCTGAGCCCCGAGGTGAAGGCCGCGGGTGGTCTTGCCATTATCGGCACCGAGCGCCACGAGTCGCGTCGTGTGGACCGTCAGCTGCGTGGACGTTCCGGTCGTCAGGGCGACCCGGGTTCTTCCGTGTTCTTCGTATCCCTGGAGGATGACCTGATGCGTCTGTTCTCGTCCGACCGCATAGCCGGCGTGATGGACAAACTGGGCTTCAAGGAAGGCGAGATGATAGAGCACTCCATGATCTCCAAGAGCATCGAGCGCGCCCAGAAGAAGGTAGAAGAAAACAACTTCGGCATCCGTAAGCGTTTGCTGGAGTACGACGACGTGATGAACAAGCAACGTACGGTCATCTACACCAAACGCCGCCACGCCCTGATGGGTGAGCGCATCGGCATGGACATCGTGAACATGATATGGGAGCGCTGCAACAACGCCATCGTCAACAACGACTACGAGGGTGCCAAGATGGATATCCTGAAAACCTTGGCCATGGAGGCTCCGTTCACCGAGGAGGAGTTCCACCAGGTAAAACAAGATACCCTCGTGGACCGCACGTTCGACGAGGCTATGACCAACTTCAAGCGCAAGATGGACCGCATGGCACAGATTGCCATGCCCGTCATCAAGCAGGTGTACGAGACCCACGGACAGATGTACGAGAACATCCTCGTGCCCATCACCGACGGCAAGCGCATGTACAACATCCCGTGCAACCTGAAGGCCTCCTACGAGAGCGAGGGCAAGGAGATCGTCAAGTCGTTCGAGAAGGCCATCCTGCTCCATACCATCGACGAGGCATGGAAGGAGAATCTGCGCGAGCTGGACGAGCTGAAGCACTCTGTGCAAAACGCCAGCTACGAGCAGAAGGACCCGCTGTTGATATTCAAGCTAGAGTCGGTCACCCTGTTCGACAATATGGTGGACAAGATTAACAACGAGACGGTGGCCGTGCTCATGCGCGGACAAATACCTGTGCAGGAGCCCGAGCAGGTGCGTGAAGCCGCTCCCGAAGCCCCCGCTCCACGTCAGCAGTACCACGAGAGCAAGCAAGACCTGAGCGACCCCAACCAGGAGGCTGCCGCAACCAGAGACACACGCGAAGTGAAGCGTGAGCCCATGCGGGCGGAGAAAACCGTAGGCCGCAACGACCCCTGCCCTTGCGGTAGTGGCAAGAAGTACAAGAACTGCCACGGACGCGGACTCTAACCGACCCGCCCGACCCTACGCCGACAGGAGCTGGCAGTGAAACAGATAACGGACCGCTTTAGTATCCCCCACAGGACTAAAGCGGTCCGCTTGCTTATAGAGCCGGGCATGAGGCCGATGGGCCAGCATCATTCAGCAAGAGGCCGCTGGTCAAGCACAACCCGTCCAGAACCACCGCCACAAGGCCGCACCCTATAGGAGTAACCAGCGTCCGCTGAACATACGGAACCCGTTTACCCTCACCAACCTATGCCATTCGGTTAAACGTAGTTAATAAGACCGCGACAACACTCCGGGTGAAGAGAAATCAGACTATTTTTGTAAAGAACTACAATCATCGTTGGAAATATGAAACAAACCTTCATCATACTACTCGTCTGCATGGGGATGGCCTCTTGCACCACTATGGGATACGTCAGCATGGAATCGCTCTACCCGTCCGAGCTGAGTTTCCCGCCCGAAATAAAGTCGGTGGGCATCGTCGATAACACGGTGTTCCAGGACACACTGCTGAAGGAGCACATCACGGCAGGCATCATCGAGGGCAACGGCAAGTGGCTTGCCAATAATCTGGCGGAGCAGTTGGCCGACGGCGAATACTTCGAGGACATCATCCTCTGCGACTCGTCGTTGCGCAGCGGCACCAACCAGACCGTCGAGGCACGACTGACCCAGGAGAACGTGCAGCAAATGCTCGCCGACCTGCAGGTGGACATGCTCATCACCGTGGACGGACTCTGCGTGAAGACTTGGGAGGACACCCGCTACTTCGAGGAGGCGGGCCTGTTCCCCTCCGTAGGGGGAGAGGTATCGTCGATGCTGAGCGTCTACATCCCCACCCGCAAGGATCCCCTCAGCGTCGGCATCCGGGACACCCTCTACTGGCCCATCGTGGCCGGACTGACCGAGGAGAAGATGGTGAACGACATGGCATCGGAGGTAGCTTCGCGAGCCGTGAGATACTTCGTTCCCCAATGGAAACTGGAGAGCCGCATATTCTATGCAGGTGGCAATGTGGACCTGCGCGATGCCGCAGTACTGGTGAACGAACAGCGTTGGGACGAGGCCTACACACTGTGGAAACGGCAGTACGACGCCGCAAAGCCCAACTCACGAAAAAAGATTTGGACAGCCTTCAACCTGGCGGTCTACTACGAGATGAACGACAACATCGACGAGGCGCTGAAGTTTGCCAAAGAGGCCAACGACCTGGCAAAGGCCAAGAACAACCAGGAGGACAAGACCATCACCACCTTCTACTACAACGGACAACTGGAGAACAAGGCGATGCGCCTGCATAAGCTCAACCTTCAGATGAGCCGGTTCCAGGAAGAGGGGACAGGCAGATGAACAGCAGCCGAAGGAATAGACTGCAGACGGACAACATTGCTGGCAAAACATTTCGCATCCAAAACCGACAACGGATAGTTGACTGTAAGCGGGCGAATATCCACCCAAACACGAGGAATCTACCGATTTGTGAAGAATTTATTGTCGGAATGCAGTGCACGTTCCATTTTATTTGTACCTTTGAGGTGCGTTAACAAGCGAAACAATTTATACACGATACCTTATGGAACTCAGTTCACAATCTCAACTGCTCATCGAGCAGACCTTACAGACCGCATTGAAGGCCTTCACCAAAGGAAGCGAACAGTCTGTCGTCACCGATATTCACATTCAGCCACGATGCGACTCCGGCGAATTGACCATCTACAACGATGACGACGAAGAGTTGGCACGTGCGGTGATAGAGGAGTGGGCAGAGAACCAATACACCGAGGACGCATTCTATGCCGAGGTGGAGCCGTTGCTGCGCGACAAGCTGTTGGACATGCGCGACAGCGGGGCGCTGGACAAGGTATCCATCCTGAAGCCCTACTCCTTCGTGTTGGTGGACGACGAGAGGGAGACCATAGCCGACCTGCTGCTGATGGACGACAACACCATGATGCTCGACGATGAGCTGTTGAAGGGACTCGACAAAGAGCTGGACGACTTTCTGGAGAAGTTGCTCGAGGAGTAAGTCCAGAAGGAAACGACATACATATATATAATAAGGTAGGCTTGTCGCCGTGGCAAGCCTACCTTATTATATATATGTATAGGAGAAATCAGAACCGGTAGTTCAGTCCCACACCAAACACCTTGTTCGTACGGGAGAAAACGTCGGTACCCGGCAGCGTCGTGCTGTTGTAGTTGTCACTCTCTTTCGTGAAGTCCGTATATGTAGTCCAGAAGTAGGCGATGTTCAGCTTCATATCCTCCGAGAGGTTGATGCCAGCGCCGAAACCTACCGAGTAAGAATTGGTCACGAAGTTGAGGTCGCTCATATACTTCGAGGTCACGCCGTAGTTGGTCTTCTGAATGCCGGCACTCACCTGCACATTCTCGTTGATGTCGTACTCCACACCACCGAGCAACTCCATCGTACCATGGCTGAGGAACTTCTGACGGCCTACAGACTCGCCCGTATCGGGGTCTTTCACCTTGGCCATGTCGGCATCCTTGTCGAAATAATAGTGCGCACCCACCGACACACGCAGGTTGTTCAGCACCTCGTACTGCGCACCGATAGTGAACAGGGCGGGGATGTCATGCGGGGTGTTCACTCCGTCGCCATACGATGCCTTCAGCGACTCGGAGCACTTGTTGGTCTTGTTCTCCACGTTCAGACTGGTGTTGAACTCCATCTTCGCACCGATATTCAGGCGGTTGTTGTGATAGTCCACACCGATGATAGGCGTCACGCCCCAACCGGTCTGGTCGCAGTCGAGCTCTAGTGAAGCCAGACTGGTGGGAGTGTTCGTACCGTTCGGCATGTCAGCATAGAGATAGCCAGAGTAAGAGTCGAATACATAGTTCATGCGGAAACCGGCATAGGCAGCCCAGTGCGCATTGATGCGATAAGTGGCACCCAACTGAGCGCCGTAGATGTACGACTTACCCACCATGGAGGTGTTGATGGTATATTTGTCGGGAGTCAGCGAAGCTTTACTGAAGATAAGTGCCATCACCTGTGAGTCGAACGATGCCAAGCCATTATCGAAGCTGGCCTTACCGCCACCGCCAACGAAAGCCAGCCCTCCGGAGATGGTCCAGTTGTCCTTCTTATACGCAGCTTGGATGGAAGGGAGGATAGGTGCAGAAGCCTTGCCCTCATACGTCTTGGTCGCATTGTCATACCCTTGATATTTGTACATTCCGAAAGTGGACTGGATGGTACGTGTCTGATATGCGCTTTGAATGTTGAGCGACAGGTGAAAACCATCTTTCATGAAGGCCAGTCCTGCCGGATTGTAATACACAGCATCTATCTCCAAAGAAGCGTCCCTAGCGGGGTTGCGGAGGAAAGCGATGTGTTGGTTGGTGTTTGTGAGAAGGCCTCCAGCCATAGCCGGAGACACAGAAATGGAAGCCAGCAGAGCACTGACTAGAACGTTTGTTAATCTCATAATGTGTTACCTTTAAAAAACGGCCGCAAAGGTACAACAATTATTTATACCACCTCATATTGCACACATTTTATTTAAGTGTGCATATATGATTTTTCAATTTAGCGGCGATTATGGACGCTTGTAAGCAGATTATTTGTACTTTTGCAACCTATTATATAAGGTACAATCACTGCGAATAATAAAAAAGCTAAGATATAACTATGTTCGATAACTTAAGCGAGAGACTCGAGAGGTCTTTCAAAATACTGAAAGGTGAAGGAAAAATCACGGAGATCAACGTGGCGGAGACCTTAAAGGATGTCCGCAAGGCGCTGTTGGATGCCGATGTCAACTACAAAGTCGCCAAGACCTTCACAGACACCGTCAAGGAGAAAGCCCTGGGACAGAACGTGCTCACCGCCGTGAAGCCCAGCCAGTTGATGGTGAAGATTGTGCACGACGAGTTGGCCACCCTCATGGGAGGGGAGACAGCCGAGCTGGAGCTGAAGGGCAAGCCGGCCGTCATCCTGATGTCGGGTCTGCAAGGTTCCGGTAAGACCACCTTCTCGGGCAAGCTGGCTTACATGCTGAAGAACAAGAAACACCGCAGCCCGCTGTTGGTAGCCTGCGACGTGTACCGTCCCGCCGCCATCGAGCAGTTGAAGGTGCTCGGCGAACAGATACAGGTACCAGTCTACAGCGAGCCGGACAACAACAAACCCGTGGAGATTGCGCTCAACGCCATCAAGGAAGCACGGGCCAAGGGATATGACCTGGTCATCGTCGATACCGCCGGCCGACTGGCAGTGGACGAGGCGATGATGAACGAGATTGAAGCCATCAAGAATGCCATCAACCCGGACGAGACACTGTTCGTGGTCGACGCCATGACCGGACAGGACGCCGTGAACACCGCCAAGGAGTTCAACGATCGGCTGGACTTCAACGGCGTGGTGCTGACGAAGCTCGATGGTGACACCCGTGGTGGTGCCGCCCTTTCCATCCGCACGGTGGTCAACAAGCCTATCAAGTTCATCGGAACCGGCGAGAAGTTGGATGCGCTGGACCTGTTCCACCCCGCCCGTATGGCCGACCGTATCCTGGGCATGGGTGATATCGTCTCGTTGGTGGAACGTGCCCAGGCACAGTACGACGAGGAGGAGGCCAAGAAACTGCAGAAGAAGATTCAGAAGAACCAGTTCGATTTCAACGACTTCCTCACCCAAATCAACCAAATCAAGAAGATGGGTAACCTCAAGGAGTTGGCTTCCATGATTCCCGGCATGGGCAAAGCGCTGAAGAATATCGACATCGACGACAATGCCTTCAAGAGCATCGAGGCCATCATCTACTCCATGACCCCGAAGGAACGCACCAACCCCGAGATACTCAACAGCTCGCGACGCAACCGCATCGCCAAGGGTAGCGGCACCAACATACAGGAGGTGAACCGCCTGCTGAAGCAGTTCGACGAGACCCGCAAGATGATGAAAATGGTTACGGGCAGCAAGATGAAGAACCTGATGCCCAAAATGAAAAATATGAGATAATTATGCAGTTAATTGACGGAAAAGCCATATCGGAACAAGTGAAGCAAGAGATTGCCACCGAGGTAGCCGACATCGTGGCAAAAGGCGGCAAACGCCCACACCTGGCCGCCATACTGGTGGGACATGACGGAGGTAGCGAGACCTACGTGGCAGCAAAAGTAAAAGCGTGTGAAGTGTGCGGCTTCAAGTCGACACTGATTCGTTACGAAGCCGACGTCACCGAGGAGGAACTGTTGGCAAAGGTACGCGAGCTCAACAACGATGACGACGTGGACGGATTCATCGTGCAGCTGCCGTTGCCCAAACACATCTCGGAGCAAAAAGTCATCGAGACCATCGACTACCGCAAGGATGTCGACGGCTTCCACCCCATCAACGTGGGCCGCATGTCCATCGGACTGCCCTGCTACGTGTCAGCCACCCCCAACGGAATACTGGAGTTGCTGAAGCGTTACAAGATAGAGACTTCGGGCAAAAAGTGTGTGGTGTTGGGCCGCAGCAACATCGTAGGCAAGCCCATGGCCATGCTGATGATGCAGAAGGCTTACCCCGGCGACGCCACCGTGACGGTATGCCACAGCCGCTCCACCAACCTGGTGAAGGAATGCCAGGAAGCGGACATCATCGTAGCCGCCCTTGGTCAACCCAACTTCGTGAAGGCGGACATGGTGAAAGAAGGTGCCGTCATCATCGACGTAGGTACCACCCGTGTGCCTGATGCCACCAAAAAGTCCGGCTTCAAGCTCACCGGCGACGTCAAGTTCGACGAAGTAGCCCCCAAATGTTCGTTCATCACCCCCGTACCGGGTGGCGTAGGTCCCATGACCATCGTGTCGCTGATGAAGAACACCTTGTTGGCTGGCAAGAAGGCTATATATAAATAGGTAAAGGCCATGCTATGCTTTTCCAAGGGCCTCGGCAAAGGATTTATGTATGTTTTCTGAAATATTTGCGTCAAATGTTTGCAGTTTCAGAAAAAGTATCTATCTTTGCAACGCTTTTGAAAAAGCATAGCCAATATGGTGACTATAGTTCAGTTGGTTAGAGCGTCAGATTGTGGTTCTGAATGTCGTGGGTTCGAGTCCCACTAGTCACCCTGGGTAATGAAGCCGATTCTTACGAATCGGCTTTTTGTTTGTATACACAACGGCTTAGGGTGCCCGGAAATGACCATAGGGTCTCCTTATCCGGCAAACGGGCCCGGATACAATAAACATCAAGGCCTTCCAGCCCCTTCTCACTCGCGCTGGATGAGATAACTGAAAGGTCTTGAATCACATAACGGAGGGCTATAGCCCCTCTATGTCACTACTCCTCTACATTCCAGGTATCGTTGAAACCGAATACCACGGCCGGGGTAATCTTGGACGCCTCTTTCCTAGAGAGTTGCTTGCTCCAATGTGCACGGGCTGCGGGATTGGCCCCTTCACCGGTATTGTTGTACTCGGCATAGCGGGCGGTCTGCTCGTTGTCGGCCTTGCCCCAGTTGTGCCAACCCACGGCAGTGATATGTTTGCCCAACTCACAGTTCATGAACAGCGTTGCTCCGTAGGGACGCCAGGGACGGCCCAAGTAGACTTTGTCCACGCCATCGGCAGCTGTCAGCTTGCAGCGGTTGAACACGTAGCCATACTTGTAGGCCTTCGGAGTGGAAGCGGCTGTAACGTAGGAGTTCACCAAACTATGGATGTGGCAACCCTCGAACCAAGCCACAGACGGGCCGAATATGAAGTCGGTCGTACCCTCGATGTAGCAGTCCTTGAAATAGATGCGTGTGCCGGACAAACCGGTGTAGACAGTGTCCTGGTTACCCAACAGGCGGCAGTTGATCACCTTCAGACGGTCGCCCTCGGTGTGTAGTGCCACAGCCTGACCCTTACGGCCAGAGGCGTTCTCGATAGTGAGGTTCTTAAGTGTGATGTCGTTGGCGTCCACCCGCATGGTGTAGGAACGGAAGGTTCCCATCTTGTTCTTTCCGTCCGGCAAGTAAAGGTTCGCATGGTCGTCATAGGTAATCACCGTCTTGTCGCGGTCCTCACCCAGAATCTCCACATTGGTCAACCACGAGGGCACCACCACCTTCTCGCGGTAAACACCCTTCTTCACAAAAATCACTTTGTGGTAATCCATAAAGGCACGCACATCTTCCAGTGCGTCCCACAATGTGGTGAAGTTACCCGTACCGTCTTTCGCTACCACTAGCGTGTCGGGCGTATCCGTAACCGCCCACACTCTGCCCTGCCAGCAAACCAAGGCCAGCAAAGCCATCATAAGAGTCTTTTTCATGTACATTATTATAATAGTATATTAGCATTCGTGACCGTGTCGCTCGTGCCATATTGCCCCGTGGAGACTGCCAGACACCGTGTTCCAACACACCCTTTATGGGCCGAGGTCGAAACGCTGTGCAAATATAGGCAAGAAGTCGCTATTTACCGACTTCCTTCATTCGATTTTTCCATTTATACGCATTTATTGAGGCAAAAGCAGTCTATGAGGCCCTCTTCCGTTTAATAAATCTAAAATATCAGTAGTATTTTATAGGGGATACGAGATGAAATTATATCTTTGTCACATTTACGAAAAATATAGAACAATAATATAATCATCAAAACATCAAATTTATTACTATGAGTACATTGAAAAATGAAAAGATGACGAACTACCGCTGGTGGATTTGTTCATTGCTTTTCTTCGCCACCACTGTCAACTACATGGACAGACAGGTGTTGTCGTTAACCTGGAAGGATTTTATATCTCCAGAATTCCACTGGTCGGATGCTGACTATGGTACCATCACGGCCTATTTCTCCATCATATATGCCGTCTGCATGCTTTTCGCTGGAAAATTTGTAGACTGGATGGGTACAAAGAAAGGTTACCTTTGGGCTATCGGCATCTGGTCGACAGGCGCCTGCCTCCACGCCTTCTGCGGTATCGCCACAAGCGGCATCCTGGAAGGTTCATGGTTTGTAGGCTTTGAACAAGCCAAGGAGTGCATCTCCAACTATATCAGTTCCAACGGCATGAACCCCGAGGCATTGGCCAACGCCACACTGGCCGTATCGAGCGTCAGCGTATGGTTGTTCCTTGCTTGCCGCGTAGTGTTGGCAGCCGGCGAGGCAGGTAACTTCCCCGCAGCCATCAAGGTGACGGCAGAGTACTTCCCGAAGAAGGACCGTGCTTTCGCTACATCTATCTTCAACAACGGCGCATCCGTAGGCGCCCTCGTGGCTCCGCTCACCATCCCGTTCATCGCCCAGGCATTCGGTTGGGAGATGGCCTTCATCGTTATCGGTGCGTTGGGTTACATCTGGATGGCTTTCTGGATTTTCGCATACAAGAAACCGTCTGAGAACAAGCGCGTCAACAAGGCAGAGCTGGTCTACATCAACCAGGACAACGAGGATCCCGAGCCTACAGCTGATGCTCCCGAGGCCGAGGAGAAGAAGATCGGCTTCTTGAAATGCTTCACATTCAAGCAGACTTGGTCGTTCATCGTCGGCAAGTTCATGACCGATGGTGTATGGTGGTTCTTCCTATTCTGGACACCGGCCTACATCTCCGACGTGTTCGGCTACAGTTCATCATCCACGATGGGTATGACTCTGATTTTCGTGCTCTACCTCATCACGATGCTCTCCATCTTCGGCGGTTACCTGCCAACCTACTTCGTCGACAAGTTGGGCATGAACCCCTACGCCGGACGTATGCGCGCCATGTTGATATTCGCCTTCTTCCCCTTGCTGGGCATCTTCGCACAGCCGTTGGGTGACAGCACGTTGTCCGCTTGGTTGCCTATCATCCTCATCGGTATCCTGGGTGCGGCTCACCAGTCTTGGTCTGCCAACATCTTCTCCACCACCGGAGATATGTTCCCCAAGAGCGCCATCGCTACCGTGACAGGTATCGGCGGTATGGCTGGTGGTGTAGGTTCATTCCTCATCAACAAGTGCTCCGGTTCGCTGTTCACTCATGCTGCCGGTTCGTTCGAACTGAACGGTGAGACTTACGAGCTCTCGAGAAAGACTATCGAGGGACTCACTGGCGCTCCTTTGACCGAGCAGGCAATGCACCTCAACGACATGACTCAGCTGATGGTCACCAAGGTCGGCGAGTTGGGTGGTACGATGGTCAACATGCCGATGGAGGCTCTGGGCTTCGTAGGCAAACCTGCCGGATACATGATTATCTTCTGCATCTGCGCCGTTGCTTACCTCATCGGTTGGGTTATCATGAAGGCCCTCGTTCCGAAGTACAAGCCTATCGTTGTAGACTAATCTATCACTCTATAGTGTTTCCTAGCGTCCCGCACCTCCCCGTGCGGGACGCTTTCGTTTCAAGCCCCCGGGACTCGTTTACCAACGAACTATAATCAGTTATTATTCCCCCTCAAACATTTGTAAGTCTCACGGGGATACAATAACTTTGCAGAAAAAATTAAACGGAAGACAATGAAGAAATTCTTTTTGATTAATATTGCAGTAGTGTTGCTGCTAATGGTCTGCGCAGCAGCCAATGCCACTGAGTTCAAGGACGATGCCATATGCATCGACTTTCCCGACAGCACCGTCATCGAGCCGACAAAAGGCATGCACTACCCCGGCAATGCCAAAAGCTACTCAGTCCACTGCAACAATCCGAGCTTCGTCTGCGAGATTGTGCGCTACCACTGGGGCGACAGCATCACTATCAGCAAAAAAGCATGTCTTGCCTTGTCCGACGTTGAATGGGTGGAATGGCTGTCAGCCGCCGACAGCGTTTCACGGCTGACTGTCAGCGACAAACCTTACGATGCCGCTTGCGACTATCGTTTCCATCTGCAGGACGGCATTTGGTATGCACGCTGCTACCGCTATATCACCGACAACGACATCACGTTTATGATTTTCCATAATCGATTAAACAACTTCGATTTTGCAGAGCCGATGGCCTCATCATTCAGGCAGCAACTGACCATTGGGGAATATATCACCAAAGGTTTAATTCTGATTCTCATATCGTTATTTATCTGCATGTCAATCAGAATGTTATCAGACGCAAGTGACGAATTCTATGACCGGACAATACGCAACCGGATTCACTATGCATTTCTGATAATACAACTGTTGACGTTCATCTGCGCCGGCATTGCATATGCTGCCGACACGTTTTGGAATGCAGCATGGCCATCTGAAATCAAGGGATATATCTTCACCGGATTAGGCGTGACTTTTATCTACACGCTCTACCATTACATAGAACTATATCGTGAAAGTCCGGACCCTGACACAGCATCAGATATGGCTTCTGATGCCATATCTGATGCCACAGACAAGTTGACAGGCAATGGAGAAGACAACATAACACGGCACATCGATGGCGCACAATTCTAAATACCTCACTAATGAAAGTCTGCGACGCAAATTGGAATTTGCCGTCCACTGTGAGCAAACCGGTGAAACCGAGCATGCTGCAGAACTATTCGCCGAAATTCTTCTGTCTGCCCCCCACGAAGAACTTAAGTCCACTTTCGAAAACCCCGAAGGTGACACTGTCTTTTGCATGGCATACCAAGGCCTGTTGCGCTCGGCTTCAAGTTCAGACGAATGCACATGGGAGGTAGCTTCACAGATGCTCGGCGACTTACGGATATTGGCAGAAGAATAATTTAAAGTGTTGCGGAATTTAGGATATAATAAAGGGTAGGCCATATACCCGTTTTGCCATCTGCCCCTCCAGGAACCGTTTATCAGCAAAATATTCGGAGGAAGCTTGGTGTACTGCTATCGAATTGTAGTATCTTTGTCCCATTATTTAGCAAACAACATCTCCAATGAAGGAATTCTTCCAACTGATGAGACGTTTTGTCTCTCCTTACAAAAAATACCTGGCGTGGTCCGTACTGCTGAACATCCTGTCGGCAGTGTTCAACATATTCTCGTTCACACTCCTAATACCTATCCTCCAGATTCTCTTCAAGATGGACGACAAGGTCTACTACTTCATGGAATGGAACATTGACAACCTGAAGGAGGTGGCGGTGAACAACTTCTACTACTACGTGAGCCAGATGATCGCCAACTACGGACCCTCCACCACCCTACTCTTCCTCGGACTCTTCCTGGCCTTCATGACGATGATAAAGACCTCGTGCTACTTCGCCTCGTCGGCCGTGATGATACCCTTGCGCACCGGCGTGGTGCGCGACATCCGCGTGATGGTCTATTCCAAGGTGATGCACCTGCCACTGGGATTCTTCTCCGAAGAACGCAAAGGCGACATCATAGCCCGCATGAGCGGCGACGTGGGCGAAGTGGAGACCTCCATCACCAGCTCGCTGGATATGCTCATCAAGAATCCGATACTGATACTCTTCTACTTCGGCACCCTGCTCGTCACCAGCTGGCAGCTGACACTGTTCACCATCATCGTGCTGCCCGGCATGGGATGGGTGATGGGCAAAGTCGGCAAGAAGCTGAAACGCAAGTCGCTGGAGGCTCAGAGCAAATGGAGCGACACCATGGCACAGTTGGAGGAGACACTCGGCGGACTGCGCATCATCAAGGCGTTCATCGCCGAGAACAAGATGATAGAACGCTTCACCAAATGCAGCAACGAATACCGCGACGCCACCAACCGCGTGGCCACCCGCCAGGCATTGGCCCACCCGATGAGCGAGTTCCTGGGCACTCTGCTCATCGTCATCGTCCTCTGGTTCGGCGGCTCGCTGATACTGGGCAACCACTCCAGCATCGACGCACCGACCTTCATTTTCTACATGGTAATCCTCTACAGTGTCATCAACCCGCTGAAGGAGTTCTCCAAGGCCGGATACAGCATCCCGAAAGGTCTCGCCTCCATGGAGCGTGTGGACAAGATACTGAAGGCAGAGAACCCCATCAAAGAGATAGAGAACCCGAAGCCGCTCAACGGACTGCAGGACAACATCACCTTCAAGGACATCACCTTCAGCTACGACGGCAAGAAGCCGGTGCTCGAGGACATCAACCTCACCATACCCAAAGGGAAGACCGTGGCACTGGTGGGACAATCCGGCTCGGGCAAGTCCACCCTAGTGGACCTTCTGCCCCGCTACCACGACGTGCAACAAGGAACCATCACCATCGACGGCATCAACATCAAGGATACTCGCATAGCCGACCTTCGCAGTCTCATCGGAAACGTGAACCAAGAGGCCATCCTATTCAACGATACCTTCTTCAACAACATCGCCTTCGGTGTGGAAGGGGCAACTATGGAGCAGGTCATCGAAGCCGCCAAGATAGCCAACGCCCACGACTTCATAATGGAGAAGGAAGAGGGCTACAACACCAACATCGGCGACCGCGGCAACAAGCTCTCCGGCGGACAACGTCAGCGCATCAGCATCGCACGCGCCATACTGAAGAACCCGCCCATCCTCATCCTCGACGAGGCCACCTCCGCACTCGACACCGAGTCGGAGCGACTGGTGCAGGAGGCGCTCGAACGACTCATGAAGACCCGCACCACCATCGCCATAGCCCACCGTCTCTCCACTATCAAGAATGCCGACGAAATATGCGTGCTGCACGAAGGACGCATCGTGGAGCGTGGCAAACACGAGGAGCTGATTGCCCTGAACGGCTACTACAAGCGGTTGCACGACATGCAAAGCCTGTAGGACAGAGTGCCGGCACACGTCCAGGCATTCCAGTCTATACCTTATTATACATCGGTATAGCAGTCCGGACGTGCCCTTTCGGTACGGAAAAGACGCCATGCATACTCCCCTGTAATTCACTACATTTGAACTTATCTTCGCCTTTTAATGACTATTTAACACAAATTATTTTTCGAAAAATGCTAGAATGAGTAATTTCGGACGATTTTTTATCAAATGAAAATACTTAGTCATTAACCTTATAATTTAAAGAAGTAATATGGACAATTTGGGAATTGGATTACTCCTGTTGGTGGTGGGTATGGTCTCCGTATTCATTATCCTACTCATCGTAATCTATCTGAGCAAACTCCTCATTACGTTGGTCAACAAGTTTGCGCCTGAAGAGGAACACAAGCAACCCTCTCAGCAACGTGCCATTGCCGACAACAGCTCTGTTGCCGCCATCAAAGCCGCAGTGGACGTACTGACCCACGGTAAAGGTAAAGTGGTGAAGATAGAGAAACTCTAACAAACTAATCAAATCTAAAAAACAAAAGCACAAGGAATCAAAGAACGTAAGTATGAAAAGAGAAGTTAAATTCAGTCTAGTATTTCGCGACATGTGGCAGTCTGCCGGTAAGTACGTACCACGTGTCGACCAATTAGTGAAAGTAGCCCCGGCTATCATCGAGATGGGCTGCTTCGCCCGAGTAGAAACCAATGGCGGAGGTTTTGAGCAAGTCAACCTCCTCTTCGGAGAGAACCCTAACAAAGCCGTACGTGAATGGACAAAGCCATTCCACGAGGCAGGCATACAGACCCACATGCTGGACCGCGCTCTCAACGGTCTGCGCATGAGCCCCGTACCCGCTGACGTGCGCAAGCTCTTCTACAAAGTGAAGAAGGCTCAAGGCACGGACATCACCCGTACATTCTGCGGTCTGAACGACACACGCAACATCATTCCTTCCATCGAATATGCTCACGCAGCCGGCATGATCTCACAATGCTCGCTCTGCATCACCTTCTCTCCGGTTCACACGGTAGAGTATTACGTGAACATGGCAGACGAACTCATCAAGGCTGGCGCCGACGAGATTTGCATCAAGGATATGGCCGGCATCGGCCGCCCCGTGACACTGGGTAAGATTGTGGCCGGCATCAAGGCCGCTCACCCCGACACACCTATCCAGTACCATAGCCACGCTACACCGGGCTTCAACATGACCTCTATTCTGGAAGTCTGCAAGGCCGGCTGCGACTATGTGGACGTAGGCATGGAGCCGCTCTCATGGGGTACCGGACATGCCGATGTACTCAGCGTGCAGGCTATGCTGAAGGACGCTGGCTTCATCGTTCCCGAGGTGAACATGGAGGCTTACATGAAGGCACGTACTTTGATTCAAAGTTTCATGGATGACTTCCTCGGTCTCTACATCAGTCCGAAGAACCGCATGATGAACTCCCTGCTCATCGGCCCGGGACTCCCCGGCGGTATGATGGGAAGCCTGATGGCCGACCTCGAGAGCAACCTGGAGTCCATCAACAAATACAAGGCAAAACACAACCAGCCGTTCATGACACAGGACGAGCTGCTCATCAAGTTGTTCAACGAGGTGGCTTACGTATGGCCGCGCTTGGGCTATCCTTGCCTGGTGACACCGTTCAGCCAGTACGTGAAGAACGTGGCGCTGATGAACGTCATCGCTATGGAGAAGGGCAAAGAACGCTGGGGCATGATAGCCGACGATATCTGGGACATGATTCTGGGCAAGGCTGGAAAGCTGCCGGGTGAGTTGGCTCCCGAAATCATCGAGAAGGCAGAGCGCGAGGGCCGCAAGTTCTTCACCGGCAACCCGCAGGACAACTATCCCGATGCACTCGACAAGTATCGCGCGCTGATGAAGGAGAAGAAATGGGACACCGGCCAGGACGACGAAGAGCTGTTCGAGTACGCTATGCACCCGTCACAGTACGAGGCATACAAGAGCGGACAGGCCAAAGAGGCGTTCCTGGAGGATGTGAAGAAACGTCATGCCGAGAAGGACTTCAAGCCCGAAGAGCCGAAGCAGCCGAAGATACTGACCGTGTCCGTGAACGGACAGGCCTACAAGGTGACTGTGGCTTACGGCGAAGTGGACGCTGCCACCCTGACACCTGCCGACGACAATGTGCAGAAAGCCATCACCGGCGAGGGCAAGGACGTAGCCGCACCGCTCGAGGGCAAGTTCTTCCTCGTGAAGAGCGCCGGAGAGACCCCGCTGAAGGTGGGCGACCAAGTGAAGGCCGGCGACGTGTTGTGCTATATTGAAGCAATGAAAACCTACAATGCCATCCGCTCAGAGTTCGACGGAACCATTACAGCCATCTGCGCTAACCCGGGAGACTCTATTGCTGAGGATGACGTTATAATGAAAATTGGATAATGGAAGAAATACTTGCAAAACTGTATGATATGACGGCCTTCAGCAACATCATTGCTGACCCGTCGTTTCTGATAATGTACGCCATTGCGTTCGTGCTGCTCTACCTTGGTATCAAGAAGCACTACGAACCGCTGTTGCTCATCCCTATCGCATTCGGTGTGTTGCTGGCCAACTTCCCCGGAGGTGAGATGGGTGTGATACAGGCCGACGAGAATGGTATGGTCTGCGTCAACGGTGTGATGAAGAACATCTGGGAAATGCCGTTGCACGAGATTGCACACGACTTGGGTCTGATGAACTTCCTCTACTACATGTTGATCAAGACCGGCTTCCTGCCGCCTGTCATCTTCATGGGTGTAGGTGCCTTGACGGACTTCGGCCCGATGTTGCGCAACCTGCGACTCTCCATCTTCGGTGCTGCCGCCCAGCTGGGTATCTTCACCGTATTGTTGGTGGCGATCCTCATGGGATTCACTCCGAAAGAGGCTGCCGCACTGGGTATCATCGGCGGTGCTGACGGTCCTACCGCCATCTTCACTACCATCAAGTTGGCTCCGCACTTGCTCGGTCCTATAGCCATCGCGGCCTACTCCTACATGGCATTGGTGCCGGTCATCATCCCGTTGGTGGTGAAACTGCTCTGCACCAAGAAGGAGTTGCTCATCAACATGAAGGAGCAGGAGAAACTCTATCCTTCGACGACGGAGATCAAGAACTTGCGCGTGCTGAAGATTGTGTTCCCGATTGCGGTAACTACCATCGTGGCTCTGTTCGTGCCGACAGCCGTACCTTTGATTGGTATGTTGATGTTCGGTAACCTCATCAAGGAGATTGGTACCGACACAAGCCGTTTGTTCGACGCTGCCGCCAACAGCATCATGAATGCCGCCACCATCTTCCTGGGCCTCTGCGTGGGTGCCACCATGACGGTCGACGCATTCCTCAACTGGACCACCATCGGCATCGTGATTGGCGGATTCCTCGCCTTCGCGCTCTCCATCTCAGGTGGTATCCTGTTCGTGAAGGTTGCGAATCTCTTCAGCAAGAAGAAGATCAACCCGCTGATTGGCGCTACCGGTCTGAGCGCCGTGCCTATGGCTAGCCGTGTCTGCAACGAGATCGCTACCAAGTACGACCCGAAGAACCACGTGCTCAACTACTGTATGTCCAGCAACATCTCCGGTGTAATCGGTTCTGCCGTTGCTGCTGGTGTGCTGATTGCCTTCCTTCAGTAATATCGATAGACACATATCACCAAATAAAAAGAGAGCGCCTGCGATTGCCGCAGACGCTCTCTTTTTATTTGGTATTGTCTGGTTCTAGTCTTGGAAGTATACCCGTTTCACCCTGCCCGAGATGCCGGTCAGTATCTCGTAAGGGATGGTGTCGAGCCACTGTGCCAACTGGCTCACCGACAGCTCCGGACCGAAGATGATGGCCTTGTCGCCCTCCTTGCAGTCGATGCCTGTCACGTCTATCATGCAGACGTCCATGCAGATGTTGCCCACGTAGGGAGCCTTCTGCCCGTTCACCAGGCAGTAGCCGTGTCCGTTGCCCAAGTGGCGGTTCAGTCCGTCGGCATAGCCGATAGGCAACGCGGCAATACGTGAGTCTCGCGTTAGCCGTCCCTTGCGGCTATAGCCCACCGTCTCTTCATTTGGCACGTCATGAATCTGCAGAATGGTAGTCTTCAGGGTGCTCACCGGGTGGATGAACTCGTTGTTGATGGGGTTCACACCATAGAGTCCCAAACCCAGGCGCACCATGTCGAACTGGGCTCCGGGGAAGCGTGAGATGCCTGCCGTGTTGCAGATGTGGCGCAATATCTTATGCGGGAACGCCGCCTGCAGCTCGTCGGACGAGGCCACGAAGCTGTCTATCTGCTTGCGGGTGAAGCTATCGAAGTCCTCACTGTCGCTTCCCACGAAATGAGAGAACACCGACTTGGGGATGACGGATGTCTGTTGCTTCAGCCGGTGTATCAAGGCCGGAATCTCTTCGTGGCTGAATCCCAGCCGGTGCATGCCCGTGTCGAGCTTTATGTGGATGGGGAAGTTGGTCACTCCCTCCTTCTCCGCTGCCTTGATGAGGGCATCCAGCAGGTGGAAGCTATACACTTCCGGTTCCAACTTATAGTCGAACATCGTCTTGAAGGCTGTCAGTTCGGGGTCCATGATGATGATGTTGGAGGTGATGCCCGCCTTGCGCAGGTCGGACCCTTCGTCGGCTACGGCCACAGCCAGATAGTCCACCCGATGATCCTGCAAGGTCTTTGCCACCTCGTAGGAGCCGGCACCATAGGCCGACGCCTTCACCATGCAGACCATCTTGGTCTCGGGTTTCAGCATACCACGGTAGTAGTTGAGATTGTCCACCACCGCATGGAGGTTAATCTCCAGTATCGTCTCGTGCACCTTCAGCTCGAGGTTCTCGGACAGCTTCTCGAAACGGAAGTTGCGCGAGCCCTTTATCAGTATCACCTCGTTGCGCAAGTCGGCAAACACCTGCGACTCCATCAGCGCCTCGGTGTTGGGGAAGAAGTATTTCTCCATAGGGAAGCGCGACGCGCACGAGGATATTTCTTTGCCCACACCTATCATCTTCTCGATGCCACGGCTCTCCGCCAACTGGGCCACCTTACGGTAGAGCAATGCGGAGCTCTGCCCTGTCTCCAATATATCGGAGAGGATGAGGGTCCGTTTGCGGCCTTTGCAGTCCGGCCGGCGCGACATGAAGTCCAGCGCAATGTCCAGCGAGGCGAGGTCGGAGTTGTAGCTGTCGTTGATGAGCGTGCAACCGTTCTTTCCCTCCTTCACCTCCAGCCGCATGGCCACAGGCTCCAGGGCTGCCATCCGTCGGGCTATCTCGTTAGGCTCTATCATCAGGTAGAGGCAGACAGCCAGGCAGTTGAGCGAGTTCTCCACCGAGGCGTCGTCGATGAACGGTATGGTGTATTGGTTCTTCATACCCAGGTAGCGGTACTCCACCGTGGTCTCCGTCTCACCTTTGTGGATGGACTGGATGAAGAGAGGTCGCTCGTCGTCCTTCATCGACCAGGCTATCTCGCGGGCGGAGAATACGGTCTTCGATACGCAATCGCTTATCAACTCGTTGTCGCCGTTGTAGACTATCACGTCGCAATCCTTGAAGAGTGACACTTTCTCCATGCACTTGTCCTGCAGGGAGAGGAAGTTCTCCTGGTGTGCGCCGCCGATGTTGGTGATGATGCCGATGGTCGGTTGGATGATGGTGCGCAGGGCATCCATCTCGCCCATCTCAGAGATGCCGGCCTCGAAGATGGCCAACTGTGTATCTTCATTCATCAGCCACACGGAGAGGGGCACACCTATCTGTGAGTTGTAGCTACGGGGCGAGCGGGTGATGATTTTGTCCGGACTGATGAGTTGGTAGATCCACTCCTTCACGATGGTTTTGCCGTTGCTGCCAGTGATGCCTATCACGGGGATGTCGAACTCGCCCCGGTGGTGTTCCGCCAGCTTCTGCATCGCCTTCAATGGGCTAGGCACCTTCAGGAAGTTGCAGTCCGTATAGTTCTCCATGTCCGTAGGCAGCTTGCTCACCACAAAGTTGTGCACGCCCTGCTCGTGCAGTTCGGCGATATATTTGTGTCCGTCGTTGCGTTTCGTCTCCAGGGCGAAGAACAAGGTCTCCTCCGGGAAACAGAGTGACCGACTGTCGGTCAGTATCCAGTCGATGCGGGCCTCGGTGCGGCCCACACGCTCCGCCCCTATCAGTCTCACTATCTGTTCAATCGTGTATGACATAGTTCCAGTTCTTTATGAAAGTCCAGGTAAGGACATTTCTTGGTAAGTATTTCAATTTTATCGATAATCTGTTGTGTAAAGTTGCGGTACGCCTCACTCTCGGGATGCAGCGGCCGATGGTTCACGTCGCGCATCACCGCCATCACCTCCTCCGTCAGCTTACGGGTGGCCTCGGTAAAGAAAGTCTTCCCGATGCACTCCCACAGGTAAGCCACCGTCACAGCGGACGGATGCGCCATGTCGTCGGCATAGAATCGGTAGTCGCGCAGCTCGTCCATCACTATCTCGTAGGAAGGGAAGTAGAAGAGCCGGTCGGGATAGAGCTCCACCAACCGGTCGATGGCCAACAGCAGTGTGGCCTTGCTCAGTTGGTTGGCATGCAGTCCGTCGCGCAGGTGACGGATGGGGCTGACGGTGAACAGCGCCTTCAGCTTGCCATTGACGCCCGACAGTTGTTCTATCAGAGGTTGATAGACCGCCACAATGTCCTCCACCGTCAGCCGGCTACGCACAAAGTCCCGCTCGGGACATTGGTGGCAGTTGCTCACCACCTCACCGGTGCTCTTCAGTCGGTAGACGTAAGCCGTGCCGAAGGTCAGCATCAGCCAGTCAGTTTCCGGCAATGTCTTAGCAGTCTGCTGCAATCGGCTGTTGATTTGGTTCAGAGCCTTCTCCTTGGTGGTAGCGGAGAAGCTGCCGTGATGCATATAGCTGTGCCACTGTTCGCGGTAGAAGAAGAGTTCCTCCGCTCCGTACGCCTTGCCGTCGAGCATTCGAGTCAGTGCTTTGGCGATGGACAGTGGGTTATAGAGTATTCCGAAGGGATTGACGTCTACACGGAACTTCCGCTCGGCAAACAGCGTTCCCATGTTCTCGGCAAAGCACGAGCCCATCATCAGCAGTCGCTGTTCCAAGTCTATGGACGGCAGTCCTGTAGGCAGTTCCACGGTAGTCTGTAGCTTCATAACGCGTCTCCTCCTTTTTCGGATGACAAAAGTACAAACATTCCGTTATATGCCGAGTGATTTAGGGAAGATAATTCACGTCTCCTCTTTCAGAAAGTCTAATGCAGTGATGCAGCGAAACATGTAAGACAGGTTGAGAAATTTGTTTAGTCGTTCTCAGGCAAGGTAAAACCAAGAGACGTTCAAACTTTATTTTAGTTTTTAAATGGCTCCTTCAATCTTCCAGTCGCTGATGTTGCTGCTCGCCATATCGAAGTTGATACCCACCTTCACGATAGGTTTGCCACAGAGGGCGAAGCGTTGGGCGTAATTCTTCAAGTCGATTTGACAGAGGGCCGTCCGGGCATCCTTGTCCAGCTTCAGTTCGATGAGATAGAGGCGTGTGGTAGTGAGCATCGCCAGGTCTACCCTACCCGTTCGAAAGTCTGTATGCCTATCGGGTATAGTTTCATTTCACGTATCTCTTTTCTGCCCTGCAAATATAGGCTTTATCTTTGACATATAATAGAAATAGAAAAAAGCAATGTTCGTATGGCGCTATACAATCGATTGTATGGGCTTATACAATCGATTGTATGAGCCCTTACGAACGATTGTATAAAAGCGGGCCATAGCACCGGACAAGAAACAGGTCCCCGACAACAAAACAGCATCGCTTGCCAATCCGGCAGCAAAGGATGTCTCATAAAAGACACCGGCAGCTGCGGTGGGAATAGCAAGCGATGCTACAGAAGCGGTACGGGTAACGAGGAGTTATTTGTAGTTCCCAGTCACCAAGAGGCCTTGCGTCATCTTCTTGTAACGGGTCAAAGCCTCGATATAGTAATAATCGGCATAATTGATGGAGGCGTCTATCTCCGACTTGGCGGGCCAATGGCCGGTGGAGTGGAGCAGGAACGAGGGCTTTGCGTCGCGACTCTGATACTGGTCGGTGGAGAGTTCAGCCAAACTGGCTATGGCAAAACGTTTGTACTCCATCGCCTTCTCTTCATTATCCTCGAGTTGCGAAAGCTCCAACAACGCGGAGGCTACCACAGCAGCAGCGGAGGCATCCTTCGGTGCGTCGGGGATAGCAGGGTCATCGAAGTCCCAGTAAGGAACATACTCACCCTTCGGCAGACGGCTCAGGTAGAGGTCCGTCACCTTCTCGGCAAAGCGGAGGAAGCGTTTGTCATGCGTCTCGCGGTAGACCATCGTGTAGCCATAGATGGCCCACGACTGACCTCTCGCCCAGAGGGTGCTGTCGCCATAACCTTGGTGGGTGACGCCTTTGATGAAGTTGCCCGTGATAGTGTCGTATACAGCCACATGGTAGCAACCGCCGTCCTCACGGAAGTGGTGCTTCATGGTGGTCTCGGCATGCTTGGTGGCAATCTCAGCCAAATAGTCGCCGCCACCGTTCTTGGCAGCCCAGTAGAGCAGCTCCAGGTTTATCATGTTGTCCATGATGGTGTTGTGGGGCCAGTTGTTGGGCTCCACCTCACGCGGCCACGAGAGGATAGTCCCCACCTTGGGGTTGAAGAGCGAGACCAGCATGTCTGCGGCACGCAGGATAGCGTCCTTGTAACGTTCGTTGCCCGTCAAGCGATAGGCATTGCCATAGCTACAGAATATCTGGAAACCGATGTCGTGGTCGTAGGCGGGTTGGCGCGTCAAGGTGTCGAGCATCTCGGTGTAGCGGATAGCCGCATCCAAGTCTTCGTTGCGACGGGTGTTCTCGTAGTTGTACCACAGGATGCCGGGCCAGAAGCCGACGGTCCACTCCTGTATGGTGACGGGGCGCATGTTCCAATGCGTCTCGTTGGCCATGATGTTGCGGGGAATGCCGTTTTGGCCGGATATCTCGGAGAGGGTACGCTGCACCTGATTGTCACAGTAGGCCAGATTCTTGTCGACGTCCAGCGAGAGTTCGTTGACACAACGGCTCATACCGAATATCGACAGCAGGCAGAGCAGTCCGACATAGCAGATGGATTGAATATTCTTCATATAATATAAGGTATATCAATGTTTCTGTGCCGAGCCACCCAGGCCGAAAGCGCAATAGGTCAGATAGAGCACACACACCAGGATGACGAACACGCCGCCGATAATGCCCACGGCATCCGTTGCCACACCGATGAGGGGAGTGACGGCACCACCACCGGCCACAGCGGTAATCATCAGACCGGAGATCTGGTTGGCCTTCTCGGGACGAGCCTGCACGGCCATGGAGTAGATGATGGGGAAGATGCACGAAGCCAGAAAACCTACGGCACCGATGCAGCAGAGGTCGAAGACGGGCTGCTCCACGAAAGCGAGAGCCAGCAGGGCAACGATAGCCAGCACGATGTTGGCCTTATAGTATTTGATTTCGGCAATCTTCGTCATCAGGAAGGCACCGATGAAGGCACCCGCCGTACGGCAGATGAAGTAAATCTGCGGAGCGAAGGCAGCATCCTGCTTGCTCCAGTCGAAGCGCACCATCATAATCTTGTTGCTGATAAAGTTGGTGGCCACGTCTACACCCACCACGAAGAAGATGCCGAAGAACAGCAGCAGTATCTTCTTGTCCTTGAACAGGGAGAGGGTCTCCACGAAGGTGTTGCCGCCCTCGGCGGCCACATGCTCTTCGCGCTGTATGGGCGTGAGCAGCAACCAGATGGTGGAGAAGAGGGTGATGGCTCCCATGATGGGGAAGCTGTAGTACCAGAGTTGTTCGTTGCCCCCGCCAAACACATCGACAGCGAAGAGGACGATGTAGGGTCCGGCAAAGGAAGAGACGGCCTTCACCACCTGTCCGGCTGTCAAGCTACTGGTGAGCAGTTTATCATCGGTGACGACATTCGCCAACAGCGGGTTGAGCGATACCTGCAGCACGGCGTTGCCGATGCCCAGGAAGGCGTAGGCCAACATGCAGGTGACGCTGTTGTAGGAGACCATCGGGATGATCATACCCAGGATGGTGACCACGTTGCTGAAGAGTACGGTGTTCTTGCGCCCCCACTTGTTCATCAGGATACCCACGGGAATGCCGAGGAAGAGGAACCATACGAAAACCATCGAGGGGACGAGTCCCGTCATGGTGTTGGACCATCCGAAAGCTTCTTGCGCATAGCTGGAGGAGATGCCGACGATGTCGCAGAATCCCATCACGAAGAAGCCGAAGAGTACGGGCAGTGTCTTAAGGATTGAATTGTTTTTCATCTTGTCTATGATTTATTGTTTTTTTCTTGTGTTACTTCCTTAGGACAAGGCTGCGATGGCCGACCCAATGAGGTTGGGGTCTTGCATCCGTTCCTTGTCCACGATGGTTATCTTCACGCCTTGCGGCAGGAGTCCTTTCAGTTGCGACTCCACCTGGTAGCGGTAGTCGTTGCTCCAGAACACCGAGCCGTCCACTGTGAGGCAGATATCCCTCACGGCCGGATTCTGAGCGACCAGCACCTGCGAGATGCCTGCCAACGAGGCTGCCGCCAATTTGGCCGAGCGACCGAATATCCAACGTGCCACAGCCACATGCTCGGGCTTGTGTTCCGACGGGTGGTTGACGATGTGGCTGAGGTCGCCGCCATCGAAGCTGGACTTGATCTTCTCGTTGAGGAAAGTCATGCGGAAGATTTGGCCCAGGTAACCGCCGGACACAGCCTTCTCGAAGCGTTGCGAGCCTTTGTTGTTGGAGACAGCGTCCACCAGGTCGTCCACGGCCATGAAGCAGGAGGGACAGAAGTTGCCCGACTCCATGTTCACCGGTATCAGTTCGGCAGACTTGTTGTTGAGTTTCTCTATCTTGTCGAGCGGCATCAGGCAAGCCATGTTAGTGCCCGTGCCCAGTATCAGTCCGATGTAGGAGTCATAGGGTTTGCCGTCCGCCTTCACCTCAGTCAGACCACTGAAGAGGCAGGCCACGGTGTCGTTGATCACCTTGATGTCGGTGAAGGTGGTGTGGATGTTCTTGTTGTTGTTGAGATACTCCACCAGCGACTTGCCAACGGGCTTGCCGAGCATGTCGGGGATGTCGAGGCCCTTGGTCCAACGCAGCAGCACGGCGTCGCCGTTGAGGCGGGAGGCTGCGGGGTAGCTGAAGCAGTAGCCTATCTTGGTGACCCGTTCGTCCAGCGTCTGCAGTTCACCGATGTAGGCGGCGAAAGTCTCGAAGAGGCGCTCTTGGTTGAAGCCTTTGGTCTCCACCTTGGAGAGGGGATGTTTCACCTGTTCCAGTATGGTAGCCGTCTCTCCTTTGTACTCCACCACAGCGGCACGGAAGTTGGTGCCGCCCCAGTCGAGTGCCAGCACACGTTCCTCGGCGATGTCGAGTTTGGGTGTCACGTGTGTGGGGATAGCCAAAATCTCTTGGTTGTCCGCGCGCAGTCCCTCTTCGATGCGCTCCTGCAGTTCGTTGGCCACGACCTTCAGTTCGTTTACAGACAAGTCAAATATATTTTCCACGTTATCGTTGTTTTAAAAGTTGGTATTCTACTTTACTTTCAATCGTCATACAGTTGTCTCGTGACAAGGTTTAGAGTGTCTGGCCTTTATAGCGTTTGTACTGTTTCAAGTCGGCCTTGGTAGCGGGTTCCAGTCGGATGGCACATCCACCGCTTGCTTTCAGTTGGAAGCGGAGCACTGACTTACTGTCCACAATCAGACGGGTCACCTTCACGTGGGTGCGTGTCTGCACCGCCTCATCGTCGGTGTAGATGTGGGCGACATACTTCTGCGACGGGTCGAGGAAAGAGAGCGGAGTCGTCACACTGCGGGATTCGTTATTACCTAATGTACCTATGAACCACTGATTGTCTGCACGGCGAGCTATCGTGACAAACTCCCCTATCTCTCCATCAATCACTTTCGTATCATTCCAAACAGTCTTTACCTTGTCAAAAAATTCCACTTCCGGTTCGCCCTGATATGCTGAGGGTTGGTCGTACCAATAGATGAACTGCAACGGGCTGTAGTAGACCGCAGCCATGGCCAGTTGGTGGGCATGGGTGGTCTTGATGCGGTTGTTGTAGTAGCAAATGGTGTAGTCACCGGCACCGCAGAGGTAGCGGGTGAAGGGCAAGATGGTGTTGTGCGTAGCGTCGGGCATCTCCTCGTTGCCACGTATACCCTCCTGCGTCAGCAGGTTGGGATAGGTGCGGCTGAAGCCTGTGGGGCGGTACTCGTCGTGGATGTCCACCATCAGCTGATACTCGGCGCACTTCTTCACGGCATTGTGCAACCAGTTTGTCCAGTATTGGTTACCCACCTGCACGAAGCCGAACTTCAGTCCTTTGAGCCCCCACTGCTTGTAGATGGGGAGCAACGTGTCGAGTTGGTTGAAGAGGGCACGCTGGTTCACATACACCCACACGCCGATGCCTTTGGATGCGGCATATTTTGTCAGAGCAGGGATGTCGAGGTCTCTCGTGGCTTCGGGCTTCGAGGCATCGGAGGCGACCTTCATCTCCGGCCCGTACCAACGGGCATCCAAGTGGATGTATTTCAAGCCATGCTCGGCAGCGAAGTCGACACACTTCAGTGCTGCGGCCTGTTTCAGGTCGGTGACGCGGATAACCTTGCCCGGTTCTATCCATGAAGTATCTTCTATCCTGCAGGCAGGATTGAGGTTCAGTATCAAGTCGTTGTGAGCGATCAAGTCGATAGCCCTCTCCCCTACCATGATGGTGCGCCACGGAGTGCTGTAGGGGCTGATGACGTCCACCGAACTGTAGACCGAGGTCTGCAGCACATTCTCCTTCGCCAAGCGGAACTTGGTGCGGGCGTAGTCGGTCATCTGTGCCTCACCCAACGCTACGGTCAGGCCATTGGCCAGGCGCATGGTCAGCGGACGTTCGCTCTCTGCCTCCCAATCCTTCAGGGGGAGGTAGTGGTACGGACCCTGTGCCCACTTCTCGAAGTAAGCCATGGTGCCCTCGGGCATCACGAACTGACTCTTCTCCCCTACCAGGTGAAGGAAGAGACCGTTGTCTGTCTCGGGGAAGAAATAGCGGAACGCCACACCTTCGTTGTAGGCACGCACGATGAAGTTCATCCGATAGCAGAGACGTTTGTCGTAACCATTGTCAGCACCTCCGTCTTCTGACCCCTTCTTGAACTGCAGCTCCAGTTGGTTATAGTGGTCGCGCACCTTGCTTCGTTCGCCGTAGACGGGTGTCCACACCGTATCTTGTTGCGTGGTGAGGGTCTCTATGAGGTTGAGGTTCTCGCCCCAGTCGTCGATATCCTCGTTGGGTATGCCCAGGGCCGACTCAAAGAGTTGGTTCTCCAACTGCATGCCCAACTCGGATTCCTTCACCACCTCTTTGCCATCATAGCTTAGGGTGTAGTAGAGACGTTTGCCGCCTTTGGGCATCTGCTTCTGATAGGTTACGAACTGGTACCGGCCATCGGGCGAGGTCAGTTGCTGACGGGTAGCGTCGATAATGGTCTGCGCCTGTGCGGCGGAGATGCCAAGCAGTGTGGCCACCAACAGTGTCTGTATGTTCTTCGTGATATTCATATCTCCAATTTATTTAGTAATGAAAAATGTCTGTTCTACGGGTGTGGCGGACTGCACCTTGCCTTGCAGACCGAGCTGCCAAGCCACCACGGTCACCTTCACCGACCACTGCCACACGGCGGCCTGCGTCTCAACGGTCAGTGCCATCAGTATAGCAACCGCCATCATCAGCCTTCTGTATTCTCTTGGTTTGTTCATCATTGTACATTTATTATTCAGATTGATTTGAACACGTTGCAAACGTATTAAACTATCGATAAAATCACTTGGGTATATTATCCAAGGCAACGGGGTAAATTATCCAAAGGGTGTCGAACTTAGTCCGTTAAAACACAATCGGACTTTAGACAACAACCAATTTATCAAATGAAACCAAGTCCCGGTCATAACGTATAGCCATGCCGGAACTTGGCGTTCTCGCGAAATATCTGTTTACCCTTAAACTTGTCTTGTTCTGAAATCATCTTTTTAGTTGGACAGTTCCACCCTCCGAGCATACAATGCGATGCTCCTCGCCGTTCTTCAGCTTGACGACGATGCCTACGGCACCCGGCTCGCTTGGGGTAAAGTAGTCGACCGACGCTATGTCGCCCGGCTCTGTGTCGGAGCTCGGCTCATAGACGCAGACGAAGGGATGGTTCCATGCCTCACCCTTCTGGCGTGCCACAAAGGTGAGCACAGGTTGCTCAATGACCTTGTAGGGTTGGTTCGGCATGCGTTCATATTCGAGGTTGACAGGCGAGAGGGCCTGGAAAACGGTACGGTTCTCGTCTGCCTTCATCCACATCGTCATGCTGATCTCTTTCTGGCCGTCCATTGCCTCCACCACCTTTTCGTCGTCTATCCGGGTGACGAACTGTACCTTGATGTGGTTCTGCATCCCGGCACACACCTTATCATATATATAGGAGTAGGCGTAGAGATGTCCACCGGCAAAAGCGAGTTCCTCGGTAGGTTTCAGGTCGAGTGCTTTGTCCGAAGCCGCATCCGTCATCTTCATCGTCTGTCCCAGGTTGTGGTAAAAGTAGTCGTGGGTCTTGTCACCACCTTCCTTCTTCCGGCTGCGGAACACGTCGATGTAATATCCGCCCTTGTCACTGGTCTTGACGATGGCAGTGGTGCGCTGTTGCTCAGCCTGCGTCTCGGGCTCCAGGAAGCTCACCGTCACATAGGTCATCTTCTCCTTCTGTTCGGAGAGTTTCTTGCTGGCGGGCTGACTCGGGGATACTTCGGGGTAAGAGGCCACCACCTTGAACGCATGTTGCGACATCATCACAGGATAGCTCGACACGCCGTCCACCACCACGGTATTGTGGGAAGGCATTTGCGAATAGTATTCTGCATAGTCGAGACCGCCGTAGAGGTTCATGCCGATGCCGGCATCCGGTCCCAGTACATAGCCCTTTCCATAGAGCTCCAGAGAGATGCCGTTGGCATGCTGGTGGTTGCCGAGGCTTCCGTTGAGCGACGCCATGAGGTCGTGCTGCTTGTCCATGCCCGTACGCATGGCAACCCACGACACGTTGGGCGCGTAGAACATCGTACTCGTATATTTCTCTATTTCCGTCCGGGGAGCATCCGATGCTATCGCGCGCTTCAAGAGGTCCATCTCCGAAAGCAGCGTCTTGTTCTTATGGCGGGCAGCATACTTCATGATGTTGTCACAGCTTTCCGCACTCAGATAGTTGGGATGTGTGTCGCCGAAGCCTGCTATCATACGGTTCGGGAAGAGGTATTCGGCTGAGGCTTTCACGGCATCGAGCAACACCGGGCGTTGGGCGAAGAGGTCGATGCCGGTCTTCTCGTCAAACACATTGGCAAACCTGCAGAAATCCTTCACCACATTCACACTGTACCCGGGAGATTCGCACCAGATTTTGGCATGGGTGTCGAAGCCGAAGTCTATCAGTTTCTTCATTCCCCATTGGCGAATGCTGTTCTGATTGACGATATAGTCCAGGTAGTACTGTTTGCCACGACCGTCGGCATAGGCATTGTCGTCCTGCAACACAAGGGCTATCTTCATGATGAAGTCCGCCTGTATCAAGTTCCAGTTGTTATGGGGCACACCGTTTGCGATGATGTTCTCCGCCCACTTCTTGAAGCCGGACTCTATGAGGGTCTGGTCGTCCTTCACCAGCTCCTTTACGAGGGGATACATCTCGGTGAGTTCGTTGACGATGTCTTCGTGGATGACCTCGAAGCTCACCATGCCGACAAGGGTCTGTTGGTGACCGTGGTTCAGGTCGATGGGCACATTGCGGTAGGCAATGCCTTTCATGAAGACGTCGAACACCTTGGCAGCCATCTGTCCGTAGCGCATGTCGCCTGTGGCTGCATAGATGCGGGCTGCGTCGCGGGCGATGCCCACAATCTGACGGTTCACGCCCGTGATGTTGGTGCCGGTCTTGGCCGGCGAGGTCTTCTCCATCTTGCCCGTCACCTTGCTGATATAGGTCACACTGCCCTGCTCGTCATCGTCGTAAGGCACGAGGTCTTCGAGACTCGGGCGGTTGTATTGGCTGGCCGTGCCGCGCGTGCCCGCATATTTCACCGTCGGTTCAGGTGCGCGTTCGCCACCGGGCCGTGCAAACGACTCGCCGTTGACGTACACGTCCGTGGCATGGGTGTTCCAGTACATCTGCAGGCGCGAGTAGAGCCAGTCGGGTTGTTTGTCCACCTGGTTCATCACGTTTTCTATCTTCGTCTTCAGCTTGGTTGTCTCAGCATCTTCCGTCACCTTCTTCACCTTGGCGAATCCGGCGGTGCACGGGACCACGAGCATCCATGCCGTCAAAGTCGTGTATAAAGTTGTCTGTTTCATAAATCGTTTTTTGTGTATCTACCTATAATACGTACTGCGGTCCAAAAATACGCAAAGCATTGCTTCGCACGGTCTGCGCACCCGACCACTATGCAAAAGTAGAATCTAAAAGAGAATCGGATTGGGCTTTTTATCCAAAACAAAGATGCATATTGTCCAAAAGCGTCCCATACGTCCAGGCGGGATTGTTTTGTACCGTACTTTTCATGAACTGTCAAGTTATGACCGCATGGATAACCGAGGTTAACCTCAATGGCTGACAATGTTAACCACGTAAAAAGTCCCGGTCTGCAAATGTGCAGACCGGGACTGTCATTTACCCTTAAACAATCTTTTTACCTTTAAAACATCAGCGTTTCGATATATTATTCGTGAGCCTCGTAGTATGCCTTGATTTCGTCGAGACTGTCGAAGGTACCGAGCCAATAGATCGCATAGTTCTTCGCAGTATTGGTGTCAAGAACGTCTGCCACAACTAAGCTAAAGTATTTCATATCCACCAGTCCCGTACTTGTATCAGCTACAGAATTCAGCTGATTAACACCGCTCAAATCGAAGACATAAACTTTCGCTTTTCCGTTCCAGGTAACATTTTGCAAAGAGAGAGCACTCATGTCAAGTTCTTTATAGAAGTTCTGGTGACCGATGTTAGCGCCCGATGTCGGGGTGAGGTTCAGCGCCATCTTGTTTTTATTTGAATCGGCATCAGGTGCAACGCCTTTGTATCCGCTAATAGCGTCATAGTAGAACGGACGACGAACCTTCACAGCGAAATATTTGTATTTGGTTGTGCTGATATAGTACCCACCTTTATCATTGGTGGATGCCAAAGTAATGTCTTGGCGAAGCGTATTCTGCAAGTCAAAATATACAGAATCCCCTTGTTGGGTCATCACTGTTGTGTTCCCTTTGTCCGTTCTCAGCGTAAAGCCGTCCAATGCATCCATACCGTCAGCGAAGTTGTGTATAAAATGTCCGCCTGCCAGTGTAACATTAGCTGTTCCGATTTCAGCGCCGTTGATAGTACCTTTCAATGTAAGAGTACGGTCTATCATCGACACTTTTGTCGGGTCATTGGAATACTTCACAGACAGCACACCATTCTCATCGACAGAAACGAGGCCGCTCTCTTCACTCCAAACGATTTGGTCGAAGGAAGCTGATGTCGGTGTCAGAGTGACGATGTCCTTCAGATTCACCTTCTCACCATATGCCAGATTTGTCAATTCTGATTTGAGCGAAAAACCAGTAGGATTGGTTATTTCGGTAGATTTGCCGGTAGCAAAAGTATTCTCCGTCCAATCACCAATCTTAATGGTAGTGACTTTGAGTTGGGCAGAGCCGTCAATCGTCAATTCGTAGGTGTAGCTCATTGCAGCCTCAGTAGCGGGGATGCCTTGGGCTGTAACGGTTACGTCTGATGCATCTTGCTTGGTCAAGGTAACGGTTACGAAATCAGATTCAACAGCCTGCGTGGTCGGACTCAACAGCGCGTAGTAGTTATTGTCCGTATGCTTGAAAGCGGTAACGGCTATGTCGCCAGCTTCGGCTGCACCATCTTTATAACCTTTGGTATTGCCATGAATCTGAATGCTGCTTACAGTATAGCCGTCGTATTTATTATCAGTGAAGTTCACTTTGCTGATGATGATGCGTGCCATCTTGCGCGACATTCCCAACGTAACGGCTTTGCCGTCTGATTCGTTCTTGTCACCCGAGAACACCATATAGTCAGCTTTTGCTACGGCAGCAGCATCTGCATAGGTCGTCGGAGTGGTGAAAGCGGTAGCTGATGTACCGTCCACGTCACCGGGATAGAAAGCGGTGAATGTCATCGTCTCTGACATCCAATAGAGGTTTTTGTCGGCTTCTGCTGTCCAGTTAGATCCGTCGAATGTATATTTCACAGCGGCCTGATTGCCTGCTGCCACGGAGATTACGTCATTAGCGTTGAACTTAGTCTGAGCATTAGCGTCACCCATCGGGTTACTCTTGGTTTGGAACCCACCGCTAACGGTATTGATTTGTGCGTTGATACGAATCGCATTGGAGTCGTTGTATTCGCTCTGGAATGCTTCGTCTGCCCCACAGGCAGCAAACATCATGGATGCCACTGCCAAAAGTGTTGATTTATATGTTTTCATGTCTGTCTAAAGTTATTTTGCTGTGATTGAACCTGTTGTAGTATCACCAAAGGCTGCGGATGAGAAGCTCGCACCCGATACGCTGTTGTTACCGGCTGTCAAGGTCAACGCATAGCGACCACCTTTTGCGAATGTGATTTCTTTATCATATGTCCATTCGAAGGAACGGTCGCCAACGTTGAATTTAACAACAAAGCCGTTGGCTGCCACTGTCTGCGGAACAACGATAGCCTCGTAGGTAGCCGAACCTTTAGCGTCAGCAGTAGGAGCTGTCCATGCCGTCTTTAACGGAGTGATGGCTGTTGCAACCTCACCGTCTTTGACTGTCCAAGTGGCATCTGTCAAGGACAATGTGCCGTTCAGCTTCGTGCCGGCAAACGAGATGCCGTTAGGCTCAGCAGTACCAGCCTTGAACTCATCGGCCAGATTCAGTGTGAAGAGAATCTTTGCCATCATGTGGTCCAGCGTGACGGAGATACCCGTTTCGTTAGGAGTGACACTGTTATTCGTCAATGCCATCATCAGATGGTCACTGGCCTTCAAGTTGTCCTCAGTGCTTTGGTCGGCTTTTACGCCCAAGTCTACCGATGCAGCAGTGCCCGTAATGTCGAACGTAGCAGCTTTCACTGTTACAGCTGTTGAGTTGTCAGCCCAATACATGGTTTGGGCGGTACTACCTGTAGCATCGTAAGAGACCCAACTGTTGGACTCGTACTTCATCAATGACTTGTAGTCATAGTCAGTACCAGTAGCATCAATCGTCAGATAGAACTGCGTAGGCAGAGAGGTATTTCCTTCATATCCAGCCTTGGAAGCCTTTTGGGCAACCATCGAAGAAACGGAAGCATTCACTCGGATAGGAGTATCCTTCAAGTCAACGGGAGCATTGTCGCCGTTTTGTGAGCAGCTTGCCATCGTGAGGGTCAGAGCTGCAGCAATAAACAATCGTGTTTTCATGTCGCTTGTTTAATTTTTAAATGTTAGTTACTGTTATTTAGTTTTCAATATGAATTGTCATTCATTGGCCACGTAGTATTCCTTGATCGCCTCCAGACTGTCGAAGGTTCCAATCCAATAGAGGTCGTAGCTCTTCTCGGAGACAGACTCGTTGATGTCGGCTATTACAAGGTCGAAGTACTTCAAATCCACCAATCCTGTTGCAGCATCAGTGCCTTCAAGCAATTTGGCTTGGTTGAACTCGAAGACGTAGACCTTCGGTTGCCCATTCCATTTGACATCGGTTAAAGTGGGAGTATCGCCACTCATGTCGAGCTCTTTAGAGAAGTTCACGTGACCGATGTTGCCAACCGATGTCGGGGTGAGGTTGAGCGCCATCTTGTTGTATTTCCATCCATTAGCCGTTCCGTGCTTGACACCATTGTATCCATTGGTCTCGTCATAGTAATACGGACGGCGAATCTTCACGGCGAAATATTTATACTTGGCTGTGCTCACATAGAATCCGCCTTTATTGCTGGTGCTGGCCAAACGAATATCCTGACGGAGACTGGAGGAGACATCCACATGTAAGTATTTCTTTTCCTGACTATAGGTCGTACCACTATTCCAGCTTACGTCGAAGGGAGCCACACCGTCGGCAAAGTTGTAGAGCATCCGTCCGGCAGCTACAGTGACGTCAACAGAATCTATTTTCACACCGTTGCCGTCGGAAGCCACCAAATTGATGGTGTGACCTTTCATCTGCAGGTCTGCCGTGATACCGGAGATCTTCACCGTCAGCATGCCGTTGGCATCCACGCTGGCCAGTCCACTTGCATCGCTCCACTTAATTTGGGAGAAATCCATATCAGCAGGGGTCACTGTCACGCACCCTTTCAGGTTCACCTTCTGTCCGTAAGCAAGACCTTGCAGAGAGCTCTTGTTGAATGTGAGCGCAATCTTCTGCTCCACTATATTAAAGGTGACAGAATCTTTTGCCAAACCGTCGCCTGAGGTAGCCTTGATGGTGACTTCACCTGTTTTGAGGAAGGAGACCAAGCCGGTGGCGTCCACCGTTGCCACCTTTTCGTCAGAAGAGGTCCAGTTGACCGTCTTGTTGCTTACATTAGCCGGCAACACAGATGCCGTTAGTTGCAAACTGCCTCCTTTATAATAAGCATCCGCCTGGACATAGCTGACCTTGAGTGACGCAGCAGAGACAATTTCCTGCGCCCAATCCTCCGAGAACGGTTTGTCTTTCCATTCGGACACTGCTATATCCGACGCCGACAACCCGGCCTTGTCGTCCACTTCCATAGAGAAGCCATAGCTGTAGCCTATCGATGTATTGGGAATTCCCTTGTAGACCAGCTCCATATCTGTACCATCGGGTTTCTGCACCGTCACGTACATGAACGCAGACTCGGCATCAGCCGTTGTTGGAGTCATGATGGCATAGAACTTGCCATCGGTATGCTTATAGGCTGTGACGATGATGTCACCGCTCTGCACATCACCACCCTTGTAGCCATTGGTGTTGCCATGGATGCGGATACCTGTCACCCGACTGCCTTGCTCCAGATGTTCGCCAAAGGCAATCTGGTCGATGACAAGGCGCACCGTACGACGCTGCATACGGATATTGATGAGGTTGCCCGATTCCCGTTCCACTTTACCTTGGAAGGTCATGTAGTCAGCCTTTGCCAGAGCCTCAAGCGACGACTGGTCAACAGGCACTGAGAAAGAGTTAGCCGAAGCATCTGTTGCACTCGAAGGATAATAGGCACTGACAGCCATCGTCGCGGCATCCCACTTAAGGTATCTGTTATCCTGAGGCACCCAGTTGCCGTCTTCCTGCAACGTATAGATGACTGAAGTCTGGGAATCGGCTGCCACAGAGACACTGTCGCCCACATTGAACTGATATTGTTCGTCTGTCGTACCAAAGGGATTGCTCTTTGTCTGCATCCCTCTGTTTTCGTTCTTGATATCCATTGGGACAAGTCCGTCGACCGGTCTTATGCTCACAGCCAACCGTACAGCATCCTGGTCGTTCAGATATTCCGACTGAGGCTCCACCGTCTTGTCATCATCGCTGCAAGACGAGAATCCGCCGTACATCATTACAAGAAGAGACAACCCCAATAAGGTTTTTCTTTTAAATCCAATTCGTTTTTCTTCCATTAGACTAAAGCTCTTAAATTTACATTATTAATATTATAACATCGACTCATTCCATTCATCCAGTCAAAGGAAACTGAATCTTGTGTGGAAAGAATCACGATGCAAAATTAGGAGTAGGACAGATAGAAGCAGTCTGCCAATAATCCAAAAGGATACGATTTTTTATCCGCAAGAGTGTTCCAGAACTAAACGACACGCACCAAACTATAACTTGAAACCCTGAATCCGCTACAGTAAGGGAGCCGATTATTTTCACCTTATTTATTATGAGGCCATTGAGATTTTATATATCTTTGCCGAGCAAAAGCACGTAAAACAACAAGATGAGAAGAATATTGATGAAAAACATATCGGGATATCTGTTTGCCGTCATTCTGCTCGTGACTGCTTCAAAGGCGTTCGCACAACCTATACAGTTCCGTGGGTTATCCACCATCGATGGGTTGCCCGACCTCGTTATCTCTGCAATACACAAAGACTCTATGGGTTTCGTATGGCTGGGAACCGGCATTTCAGTGGAACGTTTTGACGGAGCGCACATCAAGCACTATTCCATAGAAGAGACCGAAGGCAAATCACGACGTGTGAATGCTTTTGCCGAGTTGCCCGGCAACGATATATGGATGGGTAACTACATGGGGCTTTGGAGACTCGACAAGACCGCCGGAATATTTGAGCCTGTCGACCGCGAGACATTGAATTGCCCGGTCTATGCCCTGCTGCACGACAACAATGGGACTCTTTACATCGGTACAGAAAAGGGACTTTATATCCGCAAGGGAGAGCAGATGGACCTGCTGTTGCCCGACAACAATATTCTGTCTGAGTCCAATGCCATTACCGACCTGACCCAAGGGGAAGAAGGCACTCTATGGATGGCAACCAGAAACGGACTTTACACATTGCAGGCTGTCGACGGGAAACCGACAATCACACCCCGTCCGCTTGGAGCAGGACTGAGTCCAGCCTTATACACCATTACCTATATGGACTCAACAGTCTATCTGGGAACCAAGACACAGGGCATCATCCGTTATGACACGCGTACCGGGCAATCCGACAATTATGTGGAAGTAGGATGCAACATCATCACGGCCCTTTCGTGTGACAAAAACCGGAAAATGCTCTATGTGGGCACCGACGGCAACGGTGTACATTTCATCTCTACACAACAAGGGGAAATCACGCGTTCATTCCGCCATGAGGCAGGTAACAACGAGTCCATCCGTTCCAACTCCGTCTATTCGCTGTTGGTAGACAAAGAGCATATCATCTGGATTGGCTATTTCCAATTTGGACTCGACTATTCACTCTATCAGAAAGAGCTTTTCACAACCTATGCCTTTCCTCCCCTATTCGACTCCAAGGACATCACAGTGCGATCAATTGCCATAAACGGGCAACAGAAACTGATAGGCTCACGGGACGGAATCTTTTATGTTGACGAGCAAAGAGGCATATACAAGAGTTTCCTCAAACCTCAGTTGCGCTCCGACATGATTTTCAGTACCCTTTTCTACCAAGGGGAATATTACATCGGCACATATGGAGGAGGAATGTACATACTGAATCCCCATACACAGACATTGCGAGATTTTGAACCGGACAAAAAATTCCCGTTTGTGAAAGGCAACATCTTCAGTCTAAGAGAAGACGCAGGTATTCTGTGGATAGGGACTTCAGAAGGACTATTCTGCTACAAAGACGGCAAACTGCTGACACACTTTACGATGGCAAACTCCAAGCTCCCCGACAATACGGTCTATTCTATCTTCTTCGACTCTACCCACAAAGGATGGGTATCGACAGACCATGGAGTCTGCGTCTGGGACCCTGCCTCCAAGGCATTACGGACAGACGTTTTCCCTGAAGGATTTGTCAATAAAGAAATGATAAGAAGCTTCTATGAGGACTCCAGTCACAACCTATACTTTATACTGGGCAAAGGACGCATTGTTGTTACGGATTTGTCCATGAAGAAATTCAATGCGTTTTTACCCGATTCACCACTGAAGGAGAAAAAGTGCATGTTCATGCTGGAAGATGACAACAAAAACATCTGGATAGGCACCGACAGTGGGCTGTTCCGCTATGACAAGAACGGTTCGATGGAATCATTGTCCTTTGTCGACGGCGTTCCGAGTCCCGTCTTCATCAGCTGTACACCCGTGAAAGAAAATGGACGTCTGTGGTTTGGCAATACCAAGGGACTGATTTCGATAGACCAGTCAAAAGACCCGAACGGGTGCAGACTGCCCTACCGCATAAAGGTGACGGACATATTGGCAAACGGGAACTCCATATATGCTACTGCATACGACAAAGCCTCGGACAGACTTGAAATTGGCGCAAACATATCCCAAAAAAGCTTTTCGTTCTGCTTGTCTGATTTCAGTTATACCGACCCAAAATCCCTCAATTACGAATATAAGATGGAAGGGTTGGACTCAGTGTGGAATGAGCTGTGCGGAAAATCTGAGATTACCTATTATGATCTTCCTTCGGGCAACTACGACCTCAAGATACGGCGCATGAACGACAACGAATCGGAAATGTCGCTAAAGATTCATGTGGCTACATACATCTCCGGATGGACTATGGCAGCCCTGGCTTTCACACTGTTGATTGTCGTTGTGGCCTATTATGAGGTGAAGAAACGGAGAAGACACAGTCAGTCAGTTGCCGTAGCGACCTCTACACAGGAAGAGGACGACATGCAGGAAGAAGACAATCCACCGACAGGGAATGCGGACAATGCGGCCAAATACAAATCCAACAAACTCAGCGACGAGGAATGTGCGGCATGGAAAGAGAAACTGGAAGAGCTCATCCGCGACCAGAAGCCTTACAAGAACCCTGAGCTGAAGCTGGGAGAATTGGCAGACATGTTGGGAATATCGCTACATAACCTCTCCTACCTGTTCAACTCATACTTGAACTGCAAATACAACGACTACATCAACAATTGTCGCATCAACGAGTTCAAGCAACTCGTCAGTCAGGAGGAGTCCAGCAAATACACACTGGAAACCTTGTCAGAGCAATGCGGATTCAACTCCAAAACCTCCTTCTTCCGGAACTTCAAACGCGTGGAAGGAATCACTCCCAACGAGTATGTACGCCGTATCGAGAAAGCAAACTGATAGAGCGTACACCATAACTTACAAGAAGCCCCGTAATTTCAAATTATAAAACGGAACTTCTTGTAACATCATACATAACTTACTATAAATCAGCGGTTAGGCACACAAGAAAGTTCACTCCCACAAAAAAAAGAAATTTTATAGACTTTTTATCAAGTCCTTGTAGGATTTACCATTTACATTTGCAATAATCAAACACAGCTCGCCAACAAAAGGACGCAATTTCGACTACGTCAAAAGAGTAGGGTAAACGGACTTGAATGGAGAGATGACGAGAACATTTTTCATAATTTAATAAGTTTCATATCTATGAAAAGCAGAAAAAAACTGATTATTGCATTAGGGATTTTGCTTGGATTGCTACCCCTCACGAGGGTATGGGCACAGTCCCAAGCAAATGGGAGACAAGAGGTGTCACAGTCCCAAAAGACAGTAAAAGGAACGATTACCGATGTCAACGGAGAACCATTGATTGGTGTAAACGTGGTCATCGTAGGACAAACGGACGGAACAATCACTGACATGGATGGAAAGTACAGCATCAGCGTACCCGTTGGAGCTAAACTGCGATTCAGTTACATAGGATACACTGAGCAAGAGGTCGTAGTGGGCAACAAAAGTGTATTGGACATCATTCTGAAAGAGAGTTCCGAAATTATGGACGAAGTGGTTGTCGTGGGATTCGGTACACAGAAGAAAGAGACCTTGACAGGTGCCGTGACCGTAGTGACGGACAAGCTGTTGAAAAACAAAGGTTCGTTGTCTTCTCCGCTGCAGGCCATGCAGGGACAGGTGCCCGGAGTCATCATCACCCGTAACTCATCCGCCCCTGGCGACGAGAGTTGGGGCATGAAAGTGCGCGGCTCGGTATCCGTCAACTCCGCCTCACCCTTGATTATCATCGATGGAGTGGCCTACGAAGATGTGAATGCCATGCGCAACCTGAACCCTTCGGATATCCAGTCCATCAACTTTCTGAAGGACGGATCGGCAGCCATCTATGGAGCACGTGCTGCAGGCGGTGTGGTACTTATCACCACCAAACAGGCTCAGGAGGGAAAAGCAAAAGTGGAATACAGCGGCTCGTATACCTATAAAAGAGTGGGTCTACAACCTACACTGATGAACATATCCGAGTGGGCAAATGCCGTCATCCAAGCCCGTACAAACGATGGTTACGATGAAAGTGACACATGGATTAAGTACGCGAAGATGACACTGGCCAACGAAGGTAAGTATATCGACTTCGACCACTCGACCAATCCATTTGGCGCTTTTGACGACACAGCCGACATGTGCTTCTTCGATACCAACTGGACGGATATCCTATTCGGTGACTCAGGTTCTACGCAACACGACCTGGCCGTATCGGGAGGAACAGAGAAAAACCTCTATCGACTGTCAGTGGGTTACCTCTACGACGGCAGTAACCTGATGTGGGGAAACAACAACAACCAACGTTACAACATGCGATTGACAAACAAAATCCAGGTGACGGACTTCTTCCGCCTCGAAAGTGTCATCGCCTACAACCGACAGGACCAAGTGTCACCAACGCAGATATCCAGCACGCTGACGGACGGTTACCCGCAACCAGGTCTGCCTGCATCTACCATCGACGGACGTCCCTACTCATGGGGTACATGGCTCTCGCCTATCTGGTATGCCGAGTTGGGTGGAGACAACCGTCTGAAAGTATCGGAGATAAACCTTAGCGAGACATTGACCTTCAAACTCTCTGATAACCTCGACCTGGTAGGTAACTTGGGTTACAACACCAATGTTGCCACTCGCGACAAAAAGAGACTCTCCATCACATCGTACAACTACGCAGGAACCCGTACATTCAACGGAAGTTCCAAGGATATTCCGTCCATCGCCAACCCCGAAGAGTCATCCTACTCGAAGAGTCATGCGCGCACAGACTTCTATTCGGTGACCGGATATCTCAACTACCACAACACTTTCGCCGACGTACACAACGTGAAAGCCATGATTGGTACACAGTACGAGATGAAGGAGTATGATTACAACGAGACAACCGCGAAAAACATCCAGCCGGCATTGGATGTCATCAACGGATCGGGTATCGTCAGCATATCAAGCGCAACAAAGTGGCAAGAAGCAATCCTTGCTTACTATTCACGTTTGAACTACGACTACAAGTCGAGATACTTGGCAGAGGTGAATATGCGATACGACGGATCGTCGAAGTTCAAGACAGACCGTTGGGACTTCTTTTGGGGTGCCTCAGCCGGATGGCGCATCAGTGAAGAGAAATTCATGAAACGTATCAATTGGATAGACGAGCTGAAACTGCGTGCCAGTTATGGACAAGTGGGTAACCAAGGTGGTGTGAACCGCTACGAAGGCAAACAATACTATAACTACAAGTCGTCAGCAGGTGTTCTGTTAGGCTCCAACAAAGCCACCGTCATCGACACGGATGGAAACATAGCCTCAGAGGGACGTACCTGGGAGTGCATCCACAACTACAATATCGGCGTCGACTTCGGTCTGTTCGGCAACCGGTTCACCGGTACCGCAGAAGTCTTCATGAAGAAGAACGACAACATGCTGATTACCGTTTCTTATCCAGGCATCTTGGGCGACGGAGCCGGTACGACCAATAGTGGCAAGTTCGAGTCCAAAGGTTATGAGTTCCAAGTGAACTGGGCAGACCACATCGGGGATGTCAACTATCACGTGGGTGGCACATTCACCTACACGACCAACGAACTGACGGACATTGGCGGTGTGAGTGTCCTCCGGTCAGGATTACAGGGCAAGCAACAGGGCTATCCGCTGAACAGTGTGTTCGGACTTCTCTACACCGGAAAAATACAGAATGAGGAACAACGACAGAAGTATCTCTATCGTTACCTTGCCGGCAACACCATCGGACTGACCAATCAGATTCGTTTAGGCGACAACATGTACCAGGATGTGAACGGTGACGGCAAGCTGACGGAGAAAGACCTTGTCTACCTGGGAACGGACGACCCGAAGATTTCATTCTCTATCAATGCAGGTGTGGAATGGAAGGGATTCGACCTTTCGTGCATCTTCCAGGGAGTGGGCAAACGGACCATCTTCCGTTCAGGATCAAGCCAATGGCGTATCCCGATGAAGGCTGTATACTTGAACACGACCAATCAGTCGGTAAACAACACATGGAGCGCCGAAAACCCGAACGCAAATTATCCGACCTATACCAACAACGGAACGATAAACAACTACAACTACCAGTGTTCATCGTGGTCGGTGGAAGACGGCTCTTACCTTCGTCTGAAGAATGTGACCTTGGGATACACATTCCCCTCGTCTTTGCTGAACAAACTGAAAGTAATCAGTGCGGCGCGTATCTATGCATCGGGAGCTGACCTTTGGGAAATTTCCAACATCAACGATGGTTGGGACCCCGAAGCCAGCAGTTCGGTAAGTGGTACAGGACGTTACCCGTTTGTACGGACCATCACTTTCGGCATGAATTTAACTTTCTAAAAAGCTACTGATTTATGAAAACATATAAAACACTACTTTTAGCTGCTTTCATGGGGATGACGATGAGCTCTTGCCTCGATTTCGACCCCAAGGACAAACTGGCCGACGGAAACCTTTGGTCAGATGCGGATAACTTCAAGTACTTCGCAAACAATTTCTACGGATGGACGCGCGACTTCAGTTCCGCTCTATACGACGCACCACACAGTGACGTGCGTTCAGACTTGGCCGTGGGAACGACCAGCAACGATTACAGCCACGGCAACAACCAACTGACGACTTCCGACGGCAACTATACCGGAGCTTACTCGCACATCAGACGTGTAAATATGCTGTTGCAGAATGCTGCAGGCTACTCCGGCTCAACCTCCATCAATACATATATTGGAGAGGCTTACTTTTTCCGTGCATACTGCTTCTTCGACCTGGTACAGCTCTACGGAGATGTCATCTGGCTCGACCATCCGGTAGACATCGACTCTCCAGAGATGAATGCCGAGCGTGATGACCGGGGTGTTGTCATCGACCATATCATCGAAGATTTGAAATCGGCCATAGACTATCTGCCAGACAGTCCACGCGACGAGGGTTGCCTCTGCAAGATGGCAGCACAAGCATTCCTCTCACGTGTAGCTCTGTACGAGGGAACATGGCAAAAGTCACGCAACGGCAATGAGAACAACGACCGGTCTAAAGCGTTGCTTGACATTGCTGCCACTGCCGCCAAAGCCGTTATCGACAGCAAACAATACGAACTGTTTGCTCCTGCCTCACTGGGAACAGATGCCTATCGCTATCTCTTCATTCTGGAAGATGTGCAGTGCTGCCCCGACAAGAGCATCAGCAAACTCTCCAACAAGGAGTACATCTTCGTACGACAACATGAAGAGGTACTCTCCCCCATCGGCAAGAACGTGACACATACCTATGCCAACAATGAAGCCGTGACTTTGTCGCGCAAACTGGCGAACATGTATCTGTGCAGCGATGGACTGCCTGTCGACATCTCGCCCAAGTTCCAAGGTTACGACAAATGGGACAGCGAATACGCCAACCGCGACAACCGTATGAATGCAGTAATACTGAAGCCTAACCAAGAATACTACAAGGCATCACGCAAATGGGATGACACCGATGTGCCCATCACTTGCTCTGCCGATAGAGGAACCGGTTACCAGTCGCGCAAATGGGCAGCCGAGCGTGAAGTGTCCACCACCAAAGAAGGCTATGACTACCCGATAATCCGATATGCCGAGGTATTGCTGAACTATGCCGAGGCCGTGTATGAACGTGATGACCAAATCAGCGATGCCGATCTGGACCTCTCACTCAACCTTGTACGCCTGCGTGTGAATCCCGAGATGCCAAAGCTGAGCAACTCACTGATAAAAGCACACGCTACGATGGACATGCGCACAGAGATACGACGCGAACGTACCGTCGAGCTCGTGCATGAAGCATTCCGCATAGACGACCTGAAGCGTTGGAAGACAGCCGAAGTGGAGATGCCACAAGACGTATTGGGCATCAAACGTATCGGCACAGAGTGGGAGACTAAATGGATTACCTCGAAGGAAACGAACGAAGAGGGATGTCTAATCCATGAGAGTGGACGTTCATGGACAACGAAAAACTATCTGTTGCCATTGCCTGCCGACCAAATACAGTTGAACCCCAACATCGGCCAAAACCCTGGTTGGTAATGAATCTTTAACCTGTTAATTGTTAGACAAATGAATACAATATATAAATATGGTTTCTTCGGAACGGCTCTGATGCTGTCCGTGGCATTGGGAGCATGCTCCGATGACAAAAATTACGGAGAAGTGGGCTCTGAGGCCTTATTGATCAATTCCGTAGACATAGAGAAGACCGATTATGAACTGAAAGACGGAAGCATCTGTCTTGCATTCGGCCAGCAACTGGAACTGCACTACACCATCTCACCGGTCAATGCCGACAATCCAGTGCTTACGTGGACTTCGACAAACGAAGACATTGTCACTGTAAGTTCCACTGGTGTAATCACGGCCGGTCAGAAAGAAGGAAAAGCTGTCATCTACGTGAGCCCCGAAATAGGGTTCGGTACACAAGAGGCAACCCCCACTCTCAGCGTGAAGGTGATAAAGGAAGTGATCCCTGTGGAGAGTTTGACCCTCAAAACCGACAATGTGGAGGATGGAGCTGAAAGTACTACCGTGTTGGCTGGTGAGAACCGGCAAATGCAAGTGACGGCACTGCCCGAGAACCATACCTATGAACGGTATACCTGGCTGAGTTCCGACCCGGAAGTGGCCACCGTGGACGAGAACGGTTTGGTGCAAACACTGAAAAAAGGAGAGGCGACAATCACGCTGACAACCCGCGACGGCGGAACGGCACGTGCAAGCTACTCATTCAAGGTGTTGCCGAGTATCGTACCGACAGCCGTAGAGTTCATCAATACGGACAAATTGCAAGACTTGGCCTACGGACAAACCGTTGACCTGCACGACTACGTCAAGCTGACCCCGGAGGATGCAACCTTCTCACTCATCAAATGGAGTATGGATGACGAAAAGATGGCATCGTTTGACAACAAGGGCAATATGAAGTTGTCGTTAACCATCAATCCGTCGACATTCAAGCTCACAGGACATAAACTCAGCCTGATAGCTTCCACTCCCGATGGAAAGACTTTGGGTTCTACGACAGTGACAACAGCGGGTGGATATTTCATCCACAACTTTGCCGACGGACTGGCACCCTTCAGCGCATCGTGGAGATCAGGCACGACCTATAAGAAAGAAGACAAGTACTATCATGTTGACGTTTCCGGCTCTGGCCGTCAAGACATTGTGTTGGCCAGCACCAGCAATAAAGGCGGATTCTATGTGAGCACAGCCAAGTATAAGTATTTTGCCGTGAAGATACGCCGTCCGTATTACTATGACGAGACCAAAGGATACAATGGTGTCAAACATGGAACGGCTAATGGATGGAAATACAACAAGATGGCGCTCAACCTCACCCCGACATCGGTTGGCAACATCGGTCACGTGAACTTCTCTAAAGAGCTCGACATGAGTGGCGATACTCCCACTTTAACCGATGTCAAATGGAATGGGCAACCGAAGGTCTACGTCTTCGAGTTCAACCAAGCCAAATTGCTTGAAGGCACTGATAAAGAAACAGGCCTGGTGGATTTGAACTATTTCGACCTTGTAGTAGCCGACATCGATTATGTCACCGAAAAGAGCTACGACCTCTACTGGTTAGGAACTTTCAGCAGCCTGGAAGAAATAAAAGCATACTATTTAGCAAACGAATAACATAAGAAAACATGAAAAAGAATATACTCAGAAGAATATTAGGAGCAGGGCTGATAGCCCTGACTCCAAGTTTGTTCTCCTCGTGCAGCGAGATAAAGGACGGCTATGCGGACATCGACAGTTGGCCGGAAGTGAAAAGCTACATTCCGGAGGGTGGTCTGAATCACCCCTGCATGTTGCATACAGAGGAAGACTTTGAATTCATCAAAGAAAAACTGGCAGCCGGAGAGCAACCATGGACCAACGCCTACAACCACATGACCCGTTCGACCAATACCTATACAAAGAAGGGTTACTCACCCAATCCGGTGAAGAAGTTGGCCAGACTGAATGACGCGAACTGGGCTAAAATAGACCGTTGGATAGCAAATGGCATAGAATCGGATTGGTACGATGGCATCTGTGCAAACTACATGCATTTCTCCCGTGACTGTGCAGCAGCCTACGCACAAGCTATTCTGTGGAAAATCACAGGCGACGAGGGATATGCCAAGACTGCGGTCAACATCATGAACAGTTGGGCAAAGACCTGCGTAGGTTTAGTTGTCGGGAAAGACGGTAACACGATTGACCCCAATGAGGTTCTTATCATGTTGGAGGTGTACCAAATTGCCAATGCGGCAGAACTGATGCGCAGCTACAGCGGTTGGTCTTCGAACGATTTCTCCACATTCAAGAACTGGTTGTCGGATGTCTTCTACGAGCAAAACACCACCTTCCTTTCGAAACACAATTCAGCAGCCTGCCCACTCCACGAATGGTTCAATTGGGACTTGGCACAGATGACCTCCATGTTGGCTATCGGCATTCTGAACGATGACAACAGCAAGATAAACGAAGCCATACAGTACTTCAAGTTCGGCTCAGGTAGCGGTATGATCAATAACGGAATTCCATTCCAACACCAGGATCCGGACAGTTCAGAGAAATTGGGACAATGCCAGGAAGCCGGTCGCGACCAAGGACATGCATCACTCTGTGTAGGTATGTTGGCTATCTTCTGCAAGATGGCAGCCAGCGTGGGTGAAGACCTGTTGACTTACGACAATTACCTGCCCCTGTCAATGTTTGAATACCAGGCAAAATACAATGTGGGAACAGTGGAAGAGAAGAGTTCTGACGGCAAATCATGGTACATGAAAAATTTCCTCTACGATGTCAGCAGTTTGCCCTATACTGCCCTGGAAAAGTGTACAAACGAGAACACCAATCAGGTATGGCCCAGCATTTCCTACTCAGAGCATCAGCAGGGCAATGATACAAGAGGCATTATGAACCCGTGTTGGGAATTGGTCTGCCGTCTGGCTGATGATTACGGACAACCGGCAAAATATAGCAAACAAGTCAGAGACGTGATGCGCCAGAATGCTTCACGCGGCTATTGTGACGGTGGAGCCGGCGACTATGGTCCAGACTCCGGTGGCTTCGACATCTTTGGTTGGGGATCACTGCTCTTTGCCAAATAACTTTCATGAACCTACTTCGAAAGTAGTTATTATAACTAAAACAACTGTTTTAAAGGGCAAAAAGACACGTTCCGCGGAACGCTATTTTTGCCCTTTTTACCGTATTTTTACATGAATCAGCATGAATGTCACAAAATTGGCATCCCCACCCCGACTATCTCCAAAGACTATCATCTTACCTCTTTCGTCCATCCACGGAAATACCGCAAGAGCAGCTTTCTGCAGAATAGGATTGTCTGCAATGATGTCAATGCCACACCGTTTCAACAAGGAAGAGAACTCCAACAACAGGCTTATGGTACCAAAAGAGTATCCCGGAGATTCCGGCCACAAGCCTGTTACGGGGTCATATGATTTCAATATGTCCGGTATAGCATCATGATAAGGAGTTGACTCTGTTGTCAAGTAATGCAAATAATACGAACGTCCTTTTCCATCGGGATACGCCTCATTTCCTTCCAAAGCCAAAATAGGGCGCAAAAGCATGTTCCAACCATTTACATTCCAATTCCCGGATTTTCCACCACGAACAAAACCGATTTCAATGAAACGTTTGAACACTGTGCCGGCTACTTCGGTCAAAGTCTTTCCCGTAGCCTTCAGTTGTGGAGTCGGGTGCTGATTGAGATACCCATAAACAAAATCTTAGATAGCACTGCGTGGTGTGCCCCTTCTTTCCAATACATGGCCAGACGTGAGACTATCCATTCGGAATCTTTCTGATGACGTTCCACGTATGGGTCTACTTTCTTCTTCAATTGTACAAAAGCTTCCTTGGCCCAATCGGATGCCTCTATTTTTTTCTTTTACAACACGTTTATCCAAGTCGGAAACATAAATAGAAGGATGTATGATTGCCCACAATGGAGCTGTCAGACACAAGAGCAATAGTATAATTGTTGATTTTTTCATAATCATATTATAATGTTGCGTACCATAGCTTTAGGTGTAATTTTCATCTTTTCTCAGCCACATGGGTCATTGGTACAATCTCCGCCTTTCGGATTTCCGCTCCTTCCGCAGTAGGCCGCAAGCTGACTGTCAAATGATTCTCTCCTCCAAAGTTCAGCCAACATTCCGGCAAGTAGTATTCTTGCTGTGGGCCTTTCTGCCAACAACGCCCTATGCAGTGACCATTCAAATAGATAAAGCCGTTGCCGCTATGCTCCAAACGAAGGTGATAGGGAAACCAAATGCCTTGCGGTTGCTGAGGCAATGTGAAAGAGTAAGTGTACCACGACAAAAGCGCCGCATCGGTCTGTTTTGCCAAACTACAGTTTTTCCCCTTTGACAGTTCTATGCCTTTATCTTTTTCTGTATAGGCATATTCCATACTGAGGTCTTTTCCTTCACATCGCGCATAGTTGACACCTATTTCCCAATAATCTTCCACAACTTGATTGGTATGATGGTGAAGTCCCTTGCTTTCAAACAACATCAAGACTTCCACCTTTTTCCCTATTTTGGCATCGCCCGGCAGTTGGTAGAAAGCACTATATTGGTCTTCCTTCAACAACGGAATCCGCTCTCCATTTACAGAGACCAGCACTTCATCTCCATCCGAGCCATTGACTAACTTGTTGCCGATACGACCAATTTCCAGCATGCCGCCCGCAGGAGCTTGAGTGCGGTAATAGACAAAGTGACGGCCATAAATGCCATCTTCATCCAAATGTTCCCCCTTCTTTAACTTTATCCAACGAGCCGGAAGTGCATCTGCCATCTGTAAAGAGGGGTGCAGTGTGATGGTATCAGCCTTCACCACAGGATGCAGTTTTGTTTCCGGGAGTTTGGGATACCATTCTCCGCATGTGGCTCCCGCCGGCAAGTAATAAACCATCGAGCCGAAAGGCTCCAATGCATAATCCAATCTCAAGTCAGTGGTTTGTAGCGTACCGAAATGCTGGCGGCTGTGCTCTTCTGTTCTTACAAAGTAGTAACGGTCGCCATTGGCAGCCTGCCGAAGAGCCAATGACACGTCAGCATCGGTAGAACTGTATTTCACCGGGATTAACTCTGCACGGGCAACTTTAGTTCCATGTTCTTTTAAAAATCCAGCCAATCCACTGAATCGACGGAAACGTTCGTTCACCGATCCGTCCTCACTGACGGCTGCCGCATAGTCGTATGTGGTAGTAGTCTGCCGTGAAGCCCAGTCATCGAAGTTGGTACCACCGACTGTCATATAATAGCTCAAACCGCAGAATCCTCTTTGTAAGGCATAAAGGGTAATGTTTTGCGTTTGCACCGGAGCCACACCATCTTGTTGCCAACTAAGTTTTCCGCCTATATCACTATACCAGCCACCTTGCAGTTCACCCGAGAGAAGAGGCTTACCCGGTTGCGTTTTCAACTGGAGATTGACTAAGCGACCTAAATTTTTCTCTACCATCCACCTGGGATAACTGTTCACCATATCCACTACACCATTAAGAGAACCTTCCATTACATTACGGGCCTCGGATGTCCAACAGGTAATGATGGGAACATCTATGCCATACTTGCGGGTCAATTGTGTTAGTTTCACAAGATAATCTTTCTTGTCTGCCGAAGGGAACCATTTTACCCGATTGAATTCATTCTCCACTTGAAAGAGAATAACACCCGGTTTTCCTTCTTCTTTATTGGTAATCTGATGAGGAGCCACCACACGGCACACCGCCTTATACCAATGCTCATTCCATTGCATGAATGTAGGGTCGTTGCTTTGCAGCCAAGCATCAAACTTGGTCTTTGCCGGTTTCTTCCGCATCAACCACTGCGGAAATCCGCCACCGCTCCATTCCGCACAGATATAAGGTCCCGGCCGAACAATCACATAGAATCCGAAGTCTTCTGCCATTTTCAGAAAATCTTCCAACTGACTCATATCAAAGCATGACTCATCATTCACAGACTTTGGCATACGCTGTTCGTGCCAATTCCACGGGACGTAGGTCTCCACACAGTTGAACCCCGCCTGTCTCAGTTTCTCAAAGCGGCTTTTCCACAGAGATTGCGGCACTCTGAAATAATGGAAAGCGCCACTAAAGAGAAATACGTCCTTGCCTTCAATCTGGAAACAACGATTATCGAACTTGATTCGAGAGGGGTGAAGGAACACACTGTCCACCACCGTGCTTTGATTGTTTTGGTCAACCACTACGCCTGCCGTTTGGTCGTTTGCAACAGCCAAGTCTGTAATGTTTTGATTTTTTGCGCCAACAGCACAACAAGCAAGCATCATTAAAACCGTTAATCTTCTCATTAAAATCTTTTTCTAATTTTCACGACTGATTATCATTCATTCAAACGGCATAGAAATGTCGTATCCTCAAATTAGAGGAGTCCTATTCACATTGGTTATAGAACAAGCCTAAAGATAAGCTGTCTGTTTTTGATTTCCGTATCATACTTCAACCCAGCATTAAACTCATAAGGCCAACTATATCCCAGTACTTCCGACAATATCTCTTATTTTTCCGTCACTAAGATACAAGTCCATGGCTGTAAAGTACGCTTGATGGTAATTTGGCCACGCGCATCGGCTTCAACTGTTTCCTTGAGCGTATTCCAACCAGCTTGCCGCAAGTCCTCTTCTTGAGCACGACTGGGCGAATGAATTTTTCCCATTTCCAACCATTTTCCATAGGCATACCCATGGTTCTGATCCAATGTTTCTATAACAAGTTGTTGATGAGCCTTCAGTCCTTTCAGTGTCACCTTCAAGTTCTTGGCCGTGGCTTGCATATAGTTATTCTCATTGGACGAATTGGGTACGGCATCTTCAAACTCTTTGGGATAGTTATACATGATTGCTGCGATTGCGCCTGTATCCGAGTGGCGTGTCACCACTAACGGGTCTTGATTGTACAGCAGTTCGTCACCCAACTGGTTCAGCATTCTATAAGCATGGAAAGACGGCTTTACAATTCCTTGGAAGTTTATCATACCAAAACCACCATGAAAAATCTCAGAACCACCACCTTTTTCCTCGAATATATCGGTAAAGGTCCAATACATAATGGAATTGGCTCCACCCACATTCTCCAGGTTTGCCTTGATGATATAGGCTGCCGGTGGTAACAGGTCATGCATTTTATCACGGCTGTTAGGACTGGTACTCCATTCTGTGATATGCAACTCAGCATTAGGATAAGCGGAAGCCTTGACAGTTTCTCGCAGCCATTTCAGGTCATCCTTCAAAGAATGGACATATCGGATGGCATCTTTTCCCTTTCCTGTCACAGGGTCGAGTGCATAGTCTGTAGGATAAGCGTGACAAGAAACAAAATCTACAGGCAGATTGTTCTCCTTGCAGAACGCCAAAAATTCTTCTATCCACACGCCTTTCCATTGTTGTTTGTTGATAGTTTCTTGCGGATAGAACACCGACTTGTTGTTATCCAATATTTCACTGTCGTGTCTATGGTCGGCAATGAAATTACTGGTGGCAGGGCCACCCACCTTCAGCCGGGCATCCACCTCCTTGACAGCCTCTGCGGAAGCCTTATAAATTTGGAAATAATCAGACTTCGTTCCATCAAAAAAGCCCGCTTTCTTTCCCATATTCAAGTTGGGTTCATTCCATACTTCAAAATACCAGGTCAGCACTTCGTCAATGCCATAACGTTCTACCACATGCTTGGTAAAAGCATGAACAAGATTCTTCCATTTTCCCAATCGGCTCGGGTCATAAGTAATACGGTTTTGATACCACATCTGCACCTTGCTATTGTCTGCGGCAATTCCCTTTGGAAAAAAAGAAAGTTCTACAAAAGGTCTTATGCCCACCACCAACATACGGTCATACACTTCGTCAACATATTGCCAGTTGTACACTGCCTGCCCATCGGGTTTCTCCAAATAGACGAACATGTCGTCATCAAACAATCCGTGCATTCTCAGATAATTGAAACCGCATTGTTCTTTAACCAAACGCAGCTGCTCCACCCACGATGTCCGAAGCCCTTCATTGGCACGACCAGCACAAGTACCCATGCTCCAAGTATGGGGCAAAGGCTGAACCTTCTTGCTCGTCACGTCTATCGTTTGGGCAGAAGCCACCAAGAGGGACATTGCTGCCAAACTTGTCAAAATAGCTTTTCTCATAGATTTAAATTATTACCTTAAATCCGCAGCACATTGTTGTTAAATAAAGTTTTAAGTACCTGGGCAACATTTAGTTGCCCAGGATTTTGCCATGTCATATTTTTCACCTACCTTAGTGCTGCAAAATCAAAGCAAGCAAAAAACGAATGACATGGCTAAAGTACAAATAAAATCCGAGAAAATCACACCTTTTGGAGGAATTTTTTCAATAATGGAGCATTTCGATGCTCTTTTGTCAAAAACAATAGACTCCATCTTGGGCCCACGCTGCACATTCCAAGGTTATCAGTATAGCGAAATAATACGTTCACTGATGTGTGTATACTTTTGTGGCGGCTCGTGTATAGAAGACGTGACGACGCATCTGAAGAATCACCTCTCGTTACATCCGACACTTCGCACATGCAGTTCAGACACAATCCTCCGCGCTATCGTAGAACTGACCGAGGACAATACTACATACACCTCTGCCACAGACAATTCCTATGATTTCAACACTGCCGACACAATGAACACGCTGCTGGTGAAATCATTGTTGGCTACGGGCCAACTTGAGGCTGGCAAAGAATATGATTTTGACTTCGACCATCAGTTCATCGAGACTGAAAAACAGGATACAAAATACACTTACAAGAAGTTTAAAGGATACGGTCCAGGCGTAGCTGTCATTGACGATATGATTGTAGGCATTGAAAACCGTGACGGCAATACTAATGTGCGTTTTCATCAAAAGGACACTCTGGAGAGGATATTCGCACGACTTGAGGAGAATAACATTCGCATATCACGTGCTCGCATGGACTGTGGTTCCTGTGCAGAGGATATCGTAGAGACTGTTGAAAAGCACTGCAAGCACTTCTATATTCGAGCCAACAGATGTGCTTCACTTTATGATTCCGTCAAAACGCTTGACAATTGGCAGAAAGAAAACATTAACGGCATAGAATTCGAACTGACTTCCATGCCCGTAGAGAAATGGAAGGGAAAGACGTATCGGCTTGTTATACAGAGACAAAAACGCATTGATGGAGTTCAGGATCTTTGGGAAGGCGAATATACGTACCGATGCATACTTACAAATGACAACGAAACGGGCAACCGGGAAATTGTAGAGTTTTACAATCTGCGTGGAGGCAAGGAACGTATATTCGACGACATGAACAACGGCTTCGGATGGAACAGACTCCCAAAGTCGTCCATGGGGCAGAACACCGTTTTTCTGATCATGACGGCAATGGTCAGAAACTTCTACAAATTACTCATGCAGAAACTGGATGTGGCCAAGTTCGGACTTAAAGTGACGAGCCGCATCAAAGCATTCACATTCAAGTTCATTTCCGTGCCTGCCAAATGGATAAGGACATCAAGACAGACGGTTCTTAATATCTATACGCAAAACGCAGCCTATGTCAAGGCATTTAATATGGAATTTGGCTAATCCATATTAATTTCTTTTAGCCAGCGTATTGCCTCAAGTCGCTTCGTGGGGTAAGGGGAATTTGTACACTTGCGGGTTTGTGATTATTGACAAAGTGATATTTTTCAGCGACAAAAGCCAAAGTCTGCACCATGGAGCCAGGACCGTGGGGGAAAACTAGGGGTCTGCGGATTTGAGGGTCAGCAAATCAGATGGCATACAACGGCACACAATAGAGTTGGTCTTGCTGGCGATAGGGTAGCATGGAGAAGCGGACGGCTTTTAAGTCGGGATTTGTTTTGAGCAGAGCCGTAAGCGAGTTGGCCCTTACGTTGCCCTCAGCCTTTACCTCTATGGGCAACAACCGACCTTCGTACTGAATGACAAAATCCAGTTCCAATCGCGAATCATCGGTCTTGTGGTAGAAGACTCTGGAAATACCACGACTTTTCATTTCCTGCAGGACGTATTCTTCCGTCATGCCTCCCTTATATTCCGAGAAGACCGTATTGTTTATGAGCACCTGGGCAGGGTCTGTATCCACCATTGCACCCAACAGTCCTACGTCCAAAAGGTAGAGCTTGAAAGCGGAGAAGTCTTCGTAAATAGCTAGTGGTAAGGCGGGTTTGGTACAACGGGACACCTTATATAACAGCCCCGAGTCGATGAGCCATTGAATGGCAAGTTCGAACTCGTTGGCACGGGCGCCTTTGCGCAACGCACCATAGATGAACTTCTTGTTGTCCTTGAACAGCTGCGAGGGAATACTCTTCCACACAAGTCGGATACGTTCTATTTGTTCCACAGGCGCATGCTTGGAGAAATCCCGTTCATAGCCATTCAGTATATCGTTTTGTATTCGCCGGACGTCAATCAGCGAAGACTTCTCCACAAAACTCTTCACGGCCTCGGGCATTCCGCCTACGTAATAGTATTGGCGCAGGAGGTCCACATATTTCTCGTGGATAACGTTCGTCACATCGAAGTTCTTCTCTTTCAGCAATTGATAAGCCTGGCTCTCGCCTTTGGCCAAAAGGAACTCCCCGAAGTTCATGGGATAAATGTCTATCTCGTTCACTTTACCTACAGGGAAGGAGACATCGTGATGGAGCGAGATGCCGAGCAATGAACCTGCCACGGCGATATGGTACTGAGGGGCATCTTCACAGAAGTACTTCAAGGCTTCGATGGCTTCGGGGATTTCCTGCACCTCGTCCAGTATTATCAGCGTATCGCCTGGAGTAATGTCGACTTTGGTCAGTGCTTTCAGCGAGAGGAGGATGCGTTCCACATTGAAGTCTTTCTTGAAAACTTGTTCCACCAACTCGTCTTTTCGGCATAGCACATAAGCTTCCTTTGCGTATTCACGCTTGGCAAATTCACGTAAAGCCCAAGTCTTTCCCACTTGACGAGCGCCATTAAGAATCAGCGGCTTTCGGCCTTCTTTGTTCTTCCACTCTACAAGTTGCTGCAATACAAATCGTTCCATAGCTATCATTACATTTTTCCGCAGATAAATATAGTCAACAACTACATTTTTCCGCACGTTATTCCAACGCAAAGATACACTTTTCCGCACATAAATCATCCGCATCGATACATTTTTCCGCAGATAAGATGTCTACGACTACAATGAAGGCTTTCCCATCCCCCAATTAGCAGGGCTGAACGAGAACATGGCAAGACGTTGGTATGGCCGGCTTGTCGAAAGCTTAAATTGAAAGACTTTAGGCAGAAGTTTCCAATTCAACACAAGTGCCACATTCATGACTTGTTCTTGTGCTCAGCCCGGTACTGTGAGGGGGTCTGACCGAAATCTTCCTTGAAATACTTGTTGAAGTACTTCACATCATTAATGCCTACCTCCCACGAGATTTCAGAGATGGTAAGTTGGGTGGTCTGCAACAACTGGGCGGCACGCTTCAAGCGGATGGAGCGGATAAAGTGGTTTGGGGTCTGACCGGTGATGGACTGGAACTTGGGATAGAGACTGCTACGGCTCATGCCTAAATCACGGCTCAAGTCATCATTGGAATACTCGGCATTGCCGATGTTCTTCTCTATCAGATCCAGGGCTTTCTTGATGAACTCCTCGTCCAGCGAAGTGGTGGTGATCTCGCTGGGTTGGATGTCGATGGTCTTGCGGAAGATGCGTTTGCGCTTCTCCTGCTGTTCCAACAGCATCTCGATGCGGGTCTGCAACACCTCGAAGTTGAAGGGTTTGGAGATATAGGAGTCGGCACCGGCCTTATAGCTCTCTATCTTCGCCTCATCGGAGAGCTTGGCCGTCAACAGTATGACGGGGATGTGGGAGAAGCGTATGTCGTTCTTCAACCTACTGCAGAGTTCCACGCCACTCATGCGTGGCATCATCAGGTCGGAGATGATGATGTCGGGAGTGCTCTTCTGCACCATCTCCTCCCCTTCCACGCCATCGGAAGCCTCGACAACGTTGAACTGGGGAGAGAGCTGTTCCACAAGGAAGTGACGGAACTCGTCGTTGTCCTCCACCACGAGGAGGGTCTTCTTCTCACCATCCTGAGGTTGTTGCACAGCGTCGGAGGTTTCAGCCTCGGGCTTAGCCTCATCCTTCAGTTTCAGGTCGGTTGGCAGATAGACGGAGAAGGTGCTACCCTGCCCAGTCTTGCTGTTGAGGGTAATCTTGCCCCCATGCAGCTGTACGTATTGGGTCACCAAGTGGAGCCCGATGCCGGTACCTTGCTTGGTGGAGGTTGTGTTGTTATCGCTCTGATAGAAGCGTTTGAAGACGGACTGTTGCTCACTCTCGGGAATGCCGCAGCCGGTGTCGGTCACACTGATGACCACGTAGTCGTGACCGTCCTCAGCGGCTAGGCGTATCTCAGTGGCGATGCAGCCTTCAGCCGGGGTAAACTTCAGGGCGTTGGAGTAGAGGTTGTTGAGTATCTTGCGCACCTTCTCTTTGTCGAAGCACATGAAGAGATTTTCGCACTGACTGTCGAAGACGAACTTCACGGACTTGTTGGCGGCGATGTCCTTGAAGGAGGCATAGACGTAGCGGGTGAAGGAGACGAAATCCTCCATCGAGAGCTTGAGTTTCTCTCCGCCCATCTCCACCTTGCGGAAGTCGAGCAACTGGTTGATCAGTCCCAGTATCTCCTCGGCATTGCGGTAGATGGAGGAGAGTTTCTGCTTCAAGACCTCGTCCTTCGTCTCGCGGATGATGAGGCTCAGTGGGGTCATGATGAGGGTCAACGGAGTGCGGAACTCATGGCTGATGTTGGTGAAGAACTGGAATTTGATCTGGTCGAGCTCTTCCTTCTGCTTGCGCCGTTCATTGCGTTCGCGCCGCGCGTCCCGCCGACGGTAGACATTGTGCAGATAGCAGTAGAGGGCATAGGCGGCCAGCACCAACAGCAGTATGTAGATGACGTAAGCCAGACCGGTGGCCCAAAAGGGCGGCATCACCACGATGGTGATCGCTGCGGACTCGTCGCCCCAAACTTTGTCATTGTTGGCCGTATAGACCACAAAGCGGTATTTTCCCGGAGCCAGGCCAGTGTAAGAAGCTGAGCCGAGACCGGTGGTGACCACCTCGTTCCAGTCGTTGTCGTAGTTCTCCAGCTTATATTTAAAATAGGTATGCGAGGGATTGACGTAGTTGAGACCGGAGAATTCCAACGTCAGGAAGTTCTCCTTGTAGCTCAATCGAATCTCCCTGGCACTGTGCATGGGACGCTCGAGAATGACGTGTCCGTCGTACTCGGTGTTCTCACGTATGACGGAGTTGAAGACTTTCAGCGCGGTGAAGACGGGCTTGTTGCGGCTGGCGTTGTAGCGTATCTTGTCGGGGCTAAAGGCATTGATGCCCAAATGACCTCCGAAATAGATGTCGCCGTTGCGGGTCTTCAGTGAAGAGCCGTCGTAGAACTTACCGCTCTGCAGGCCGTCGTGGGTGTCGAAGTTGACCAGTGAGAAGCGGTACCCCTCCTTGTCCTCCGCCACCTCTATCTTGGTGATGCCGTTGATGGTGGACACCCAACAGGTGCCATCCTTGTCCTCCTGAAAGGCGGAGACGGAGTTGCTGGGCAGTCCGTTCTCAGTATCGATATGGTAGGCCTTCTGCCGCTGCCCGTCCCAGATGTGTATGCCCAGCTCGGTTCCGAACCACTCCAGCCCGCGGCTGTCCTTGAACATGCAGTAGTATTTCACGTTGGGGCCCAGGAACTTGCCGCTCTCGAAGTCGTCATTGTCCGGCACGTGTAGCTTGTCCTCTTGCGTCTGGTAGTAGAAGATGCCGCTCTCGCCAAAGGCAGCGAAGGTGTGGTTGCCCACGGGATAGAAGTTGAACACCACCTTGTGGGTGAGCAACTCGGGGTGACGTTCGCGCAGCAGGGTTATCTTGCCGGTGCTTAAGTCGAGTTCGCCCACACCCTCGTTGGAGACGCTGACCCAGAAGCGGCCGTCCCCGTCTTCGTAGATGGCGCGCGAGATATTCTGGTTAGGGAAGCGTTCGAGGTCGTCGGTCGTCTTGTTGTATACCTTCACCTTCCCGCTCGGGTCTATACAGTAGAAGCCGTTGAGATAGGTGCCCACCCACAGCCGTTTCTCGCGGTCGCGGTAGAGCGAGAGGTAGAGGTTGTCGGAGGGGAATTGCGTAAAGGCCTTCTCCATCCGTCCGTTCTCGGGGTGGTAGCGCCACAGGCCTTGGTAGGAGGTGCCTATCAGGATGGTGCCGTCCTCATCCTCCAGCATGCAGCGGACTGACTCGTTGGCCACGGGACCGTCGTTGCGGTCTATCTGTATCAGTTTGAACTTGTTCATGCTGGGGTGGTAGTAGCAGATGCCCTGCCACAGGGTGCCTATCCACAATCCGTCGTTGCTGTCCACAAAGACGCATTGGATGTCGTTGTTCAGACTCAGCCCGTCTATCAGTTTCAGGCTGCGCATGGTGGTCACTTCGTACGTTTTGGCATCGACGTGCCACAGGCCGGACCACGAGGTACCGAGCCACACGTTGCCCTCTTGGTCGAGGTCCATGCATGTGAAGAAGTTGGAGGGGCCTTTGATGGTGGCCACCTCTTTCCAAGTTTTGTCGATGCGGTTGTAGAAGAGCAGGGCATTGTTGTGCATCAGCCACACGTTGCCCGTGGCAGTGGGGTGGATGGCCAGTCGGTCGGTGTTGGCGGTGATGATGCCCACGAAGGAGTTGTCCTTGGCCACGAACTCCTCGGAGGAACTGTCCCAACAACGGATGATGCCGCTGGAGTAGACTATCCAGTAGAAATTCTTGTACTGTGCCATCTCCAGGGGAATCTCGTCCGCCTGCAGGTCGTCGGGGCTGACGGTCTTAAGCGACTTCTTCGTGATGTCGTAGAAGAGGAATGTATCGTCGGTGGTGAGGAACCAATAGTTCTTGCTCTCGTCGATGAAGATGTTGCGCAGGTGATGGTCCACACCCATGCTGACCAACACGCTGTCGATGTTGTAGACGAATTGGTTGGTGTTCCAGTCGAAGAGGTTGAGGTAGCCTGGGGCTTTCATCCACAGGCGGCCCTCGGCATCGCAGTAGTCCTTGAAGATCTGGTAGCGGTCGAATTTCCATTTGTAATCCTGCTTGCGGTCGTTGTAGAAGTGGTCAAAGGTGGCGCCGTTGTAGCTGTTGAGGATAGAGACGGTGCGGATGGCCAGACTGCCGTCGGGCATCTCAGTGAAGTTACGGATTTGGTTGTCGGAGAGTCCGTCAATCACATCAATGTGTCGGAAGGTATACTGCGGGCGAACGCCCAGGCATACCAACAGGAAGGCGAATAATAAGGTCAGCCGCATACGCTTTGTTCTGGTCATTACGAAGGTTAAGTGGAGCAAAGGTAAACAGAATCTGCCAATCCACAAAGAGGACGGGCAGGTTCTGTCTCTATGTCTTATTATATATAGGGCTACACTCCTTCAGACCGCACGTGGACGGCCTCACTTCATCCGCAGGAAGCGGTAGCCGAAGCGCTGGCAGGCGTCACGCTCCAATTGCTCGCGGACAGAGGGGTGCGCAATGGCTATCAGCGCATGGGCACGCTCGGCCAGGTCCTTGCCTTTGAGGAAGGCGGCACCATATTCGGTGACGATGTACTGGGCTTGCGGACGGGTGGTGACCACACCGGCGCCCTCGGTCAACACAGACTTGATTTTGGAGATGCCCTTGCTGGAGAGCGACGTCATGGCAATGAAGGTCTTGCCACCTGGCGAGAGGGCACCGCCATACATGAAATCATGTTGGCCGCCCACACCGGAGAAGATGCGGGTACCGATGGAGTCGGCACAGATCTGTCCGGTGAGGTCCACCTCGATGGCGGAGTTGATGGACATCACCTTCGGGTTCTGACGGATGATGAAGGGGTCGTTGGTCCACGCCACATCCTTGATGAGCACATCGGGGTTATAGTCGAGGTAGTCGTAGAGCGCACGGGAGCCCAGCACCAACGAGGCCACTGACTTGCCGGGGAGTATCACTTTCTGCGAGTTGTTGATGATGCCGCTCTTTATCAGCGGCAACACGCCGTCGGTCATCGCTTCGGTGTGGAGGCCCAAGTCCTTGTGGTCGCTCAGCGCCCGCAACACGGCATTGGGGATGCCGCCTACGCCTATCTGCAAGGTGGCTCCGTCGGGGATTTGCTCGGCAATGTAGTTGCCTATCTTTATCTCCGCTTCGGTGGAAACGGGCGTGGGCACCTCCACCAAAGGGTCGTCCACCTCCACGCAGGCAGCGATGCGGGAGACGTGCACCAAGGCGTCACCATAGGTGAAGGGCATCTGCCTGTTCACTTGGGCGATGACGGTGCGGGCACACTCCACACCAGCGGTAGCCAGGTCGGCGGAGATGCCGAAGGAGCAATAGCCCTCCTCGTTGGGAGGGGAGACGTTGAGCAGCACCACATCCAAGGGGATGTAGCCTTCGCGAAAGAGGGCCGGCACCTCGCCCAGGAAACAGGGGATGAGCTGTGCCTCACCTCGGTCCACTGCCTTGCGGATGCTGTTGGAGATGAAGATGCTTTTGGGAATAAACGCGTCGCGCAGTTCGGTGGTGGCGTAAGGCGCCTCACGTCTGGCCACAGCAAACCCGGAGTAGACCTCCACACCCTCGAGCTCGTGACCACGGGCCGCAAGGGCATCCAGCAGCACCTCAGGTATAGACGTACTGCCTTGGATGAGCACTTTGTCGTGCGACTTAATCAGCTGGACGGCCTCTGCCGCCGATACGTAATTCATTTTCATAGTTATAAGGTATTTGGTCCGCCCCATCCTAAGAATGGGAACAGAGGATAAGCGCCCACGCCACTCCCTCAGCGGAGGGGCGAAAGCTGTCATTGGATTCTGTCAAAGAGCGCTCGCCCCCACGTAGAGAGGCCGCTCGGTAAAGGTTTAGGTTCAGGTATCAAACGAACGCCCCAACAGGCAGCCGACGGGCAGCGGTCTGTTGGGGCATTGTTTGCTACAGGGGGTGATTCTGATTGAAGATACGCAGGCGTTCGTCCAGCCACGTATAGTAATCGTTGGTCACCGTAGAGGTACAGACGCGGATGCCTTGTTGTTCGCTGCCGGTGGTGCGGAGCGAGATGGCGGCCACGCCGTAATAGATCAGTTCGTTTATCAGCTCATCGCCCGAGAAGCCTTTGCGGCCGATGGTGAAGAAGAATCCGTCGCTCACGGGCTGGTCCAAGTCCTTGTCGTAGACGATGTGGAACCCATGGCGCTGGAATATCTCTTTCAGCCGCGCGGCACGGCGGGCATACTCGCGGGTGTCCTCCACAAAGTTGATTTTCCCGTCGCAAGCGGCTTTGTACATGGCCGCCAGGGCGTATTGTGCCGAGTGGCACACGCCGGACGAGAGGCAGTAGATGATGGAGTAGATGAACGCCCGACCGGGGGTGTCCATACCCAGGGTCTTCTGCAGGTTGGGATAGACACGGTTGAACAGACCGTCGGATATGGCCACGATGGCCAACCGCTCGCCGGCGTAGCTGAATATCTTGGAGGCGGAGAGCATCAGCAGGTAGTTCTGCGTGTAGCGCGCCACGGTAGCCTGGTAAGGCGGCTCGAAGGGATGGCCCAAGTCCTTGCGGAAGTCCATGCCCAGGTAGGCAAGGTCCTCGATGACAACAGTGTCGAACTCTGTGGCCAAGGCGCCAATGTAGCCCAACTCCTCTTCGGTGAAGCATACCCACGAGGGATTGTTGGGGTTGGAGTAGATCATGGCGGCGATGTTGCCGGCGGAGAGGATGCGGCGCAACTCGTCGCGCAACTTCTCTCCGCGGTAGGCGTACACGTCGAACGACACCTTCTTGTAGCCCAGCACGTTGGCCTGCATCGGCTGCACTGAGAAGCCCGGGTCGATGAAGAGGATGGTGTCCTTCTCGGCATGGAGGTGTGTGGTGAGGATGAACGATGCGAAGGTTCCCATCATCGATCCTACGGTAGGCACACAGCCTTCGGGGTTCACGTCGATATTGAGGAAGGCCTTGATGAAACGGGAGGCCTCCTGCTTCAGCGGAGCGATGCCCGCCACGTTGGGGTACGACTGGGGCACCCCGCTGTCGAGGGCCTTCTTCTGGGCCTCGATGCCTATCTGGTTGGGTGGTAGACCGGGAGATCCCATCTCGAGGTGGACAAACTTCTCGCCGGTGCGGGCCTCCAGGGCTTCGGACAGGGCTACGGTCTGTCGGATGGTGGCCTTGGCCACTTCGGTGAGGTGCATCTGCTGCATCACCTCGCTCACCTCTTCTTTTTTGAACGGTATGCTCATGGCCTTATTTCTTTATGGATTGGTGTGCAACCTCCAGACCGGCCCGGAAGGCTTTCTCGTTCATCTCCACGATGGCCTCACCCTTGCGGGCAAAGACGGTGCGGATGGCTTCGGCAATCTTCTCCTCCCCGATGCCCAGGAAGGGAGCGGCGGCACCCAGCAGCACGATGTTGGCGGCACGGGGCGAGGCGACGCTCTTGGCCAGGGTATCCACGTCCATGGTCACGGAGTGGGGCAAGGCGGCAATCTGCTGCAACAGAGCCTGCTGGTCGGGGTAATTGCCGATGTTGACGAAGGGAACGGTGTTGGTGATGATCCATCCCTCTTTCTTCAGGTAAGGCAGGTAGCGCAGTGCCTCCATGGGCTCCAGCGAGATGATGAGGTCGGTCTTGCCCAGGGGGATAAGGTCCGAGGCGATGGGGTCGGAACTGATGCGCAGGTTGGACTGCACATCGCCGCCGCGCTGGCTCATGCCGTGAACCTCAGCCTGCTTGATGTAGAGGCCCTCCTTCATAGCAGCGGCACCGATGATGGTGGCGATAGAGAGGATACCTTGTCCTCCTACGCCGGAAAGTATAATGTCTGTTTGCATCTTATTTTTCTCCTTTGTTTTTGTTGTGACGGCGCGCGGTCTGGATACACTCTCTGCGGGTAATCACCACGCTGACTCCGTGATAGTTGATTTCGTCGCGAATCACCTGTTTCATCTCTTCCATGTTCTTGGGCAGTGGCACCACCACGCGCACGTGCTCGGGCTCTACACCGATGCCGAGGCAGATGCTCTCCAGGCGGCCTGTGCCTGCGGAGTCCTGGCCACCGGTCATTCCGGTCGTCAGGTTATCGGAGATGAGTATGGTGATGTTGCTCTTCTCGTTGACGGCATCCAGCAGGCCGGTCATGCCGGAGTGGGTGAAGGTGGAGTCGCCGATGACCGCCACGGAGGGGAACTGTCCTGCATCGGCAGCACCTTTGGCCATGGTGATGGAAGCGCCCATGTCCACCACGGAATGGATGGCGCGGTAGGGCGGCAGGAATCCGAGGGTGTAGCAGCCTATGTCGCTGAACACGCGGCTGTTGTCGTACTCGCGCACCACCTCGTTGAGGGCGGCAAACATGTCGCGGTGACCGCAACCTTGGCAGAGTGCGGGCGGACGGGGCACCACCAGCTGACTGGCGGGATAGACTTCCTCGTCCTTCAGGCCGAGGGCAGCGATGATGTTGTCCGGGGTGAGCTCACCCGTGCGGGGCACGTCGCCACTCAAACGTCCCTTGATGGCCAGAGGTTGCTCCAGCACACCGAGGAGTTTCTCCTCCACCACGGGCTGTCCGTCCTCCAGCACCAGCAGTTCCTTGCACTCAGCGGCCAGCTTACGGATGGCCTGCACGGGGAGCGGATACTGCGAAACCTTGAGCACCGGGAAGGGGCAACCCTCCTTGAAGTGTTCCATCAGGTAGTTGTAGGCAATGCCGCAGGCGATGATGCCCAGTGAGTGGTCAGCGCCTTCGCTTACCTTATTGTATCTGGAGCTCTCCGACTCGCGAACGAAATCGGGATGTTTGGCTATCAGCTGTTGGTTGCGCCGACGGGCCACGATGGGCATCAGCACCCAGTCACCCGGATTGTCGGGATAGGTCATGGGGTTGGTGTCGCGCACGGGACCATACTCCACCACAGCACGCGAGTGGGCCATGCGGGTCACCATGCGGAAGAGCACGGGCACTTTGTAGCGCTCGGAGAACTCGAAAGCGTCGCCTATCATATGATAAGCCTCTTGCTGCGACGAGGGCTCGAAGGTGGGTATCATGGCGAACTTGCCATAGAAGCGGGAGTCCTGCTCGTTCTGCGAGGAGTGCATCGATGGGTCGTCGGCAGCTACAATCACCAAACCGCCGTTCGTCCCTGTCATGGCGGCGTTGACGAAGGCATCGGCGGCCACGTTCATTCCCACATGTTTCATACACACCATGGCGCGCTTGCCCATGTAGGACATACCGAGGGCGGCCTCCATGGCCGTCTTCTCATTGGTAGACCAGTTGCAGTGTATGTTCCGCTCTTTCGCCAACGGATGGCCCTGGATAAATTCGGTGATTTCGGTAGAGGGTGTGCCCGGGTAGGCATAGACACCGGACAGACCGGCGTGCAACGCGCCCAAAGCCACAGCCTCATCACCCAAAAGTAGTGTTCTTTCGTTCATAGAGATTGATGTTATCTTTTTTAAGTGCACAAATATAGTCTTTTAGTCGGGCATGCGCAACTATTGCCAAAAGAAATAAATATAAAACAAATATTATTTATGGGAAATATCTAGTACTTTTGCAACCAATTAGCTAGCGGACGGACTTAGGCGTTCCAAAATGCCTTCTTTTGTCCTCCTGGCCGCCAACTCTTAATTATAGTAATACAAAATGGAACAACGAATTGAAAATCTCTACCAACTCGACGGAAGAGTACCTGTAGCCAAGGCTTTGCCCTTCGGTCTGCAACACGTGCTGGCCATGTTCGTCAGCAACATCACACCTATCATGATTTTGGCCGGCGTCATCGGACTGGACAGTGAGATGAGCACAATGCTCGTGCAGAACTGTATGATTATTGCCGGTATCGGTACCCTCATCCAGCTCTACCCCATCTGGCGTATCGGTGCACGGTTGCCTATCGTCATGGGTATCTCCTTCACCTTCCTCTCACTGGCCATCAGCATCGCCTCCGCCTATGGCATGGGCACACTGGTCGGCGCGGTAATCGTCGGAGGTCTGATTGAAGGTACGCTGGGCCTCTTCGCCAATTATTGGGTGAAGCTGGTGCCCCACATCGTGGCAGCTACCGTGGTGACAGCCATCGGATTCTCGCTGTTGCCTATCGGCGCCAACTCGTTCGCCGGCGGACAAGGCGCAGCCGACTTCGGCAGCATGAACAACTGGATTGTAGGCGGCATCACCCTGCTGGTCTGCCTTGTCTGCCAGGTTTGCGGTAAAGGTTTCCTGCGCTCTCTGTCCGTACTCATCGGTCTGATTGTGGGCTACATCGTTGCCCTCTGCATGGGCATGATCAGCTTCGACGGTCTGAGCAACTGCGGCATCGTTTCGCTGCCCCACTTCTTGCCCTTCAAGCCGGAGTTCAACCTGGGAGCCATACTGAGCATCACAGCCGTTTACCTGGTGTCTGCCACAGAGACCATCGGCGACACGAGTGCCCTCTGCAACAGTGCCCTCAAGCGCAACCCGCATAAGGAGGAGCTGGGCCACGCCATCTGCTGCGACGGTTACATCAGTTCCATCTCCGGTATCTTCGGTTGTACGCCTATCACCTCTTTCTCACAAAACGTGGGACTGGCAGCCATGTCGGGTGTGGTGAACCGCTTCGCCATTGCCTGCGGTGCAATCATCATGATCTTGGGAGGTATCTTCCCGGTAGTGGGCTTCGTCCTCACCACCATACCGCAATGCGTACTCGGCGGTTGCACTCTGATGATGTTCGGTAGCATCCTCTTTGCCGGCTTCGGCATGATAGGCCGCTGCGGCTATTCACACCGCAACATGGTCATCGTCAGCTTGTCGCTCGCCATCGGACTGGGCTTCACACAGGCTGCCGAGATGTTCAACATATTCCCCGACATCGTACGTACCGTCTTCGCCGACAACTGCGTGGCAGTGGTATTCCTGCTCGCCGTCATCCTGAACCTGGTATTGCCGAAGGAAGAGGGAGCGAAGAGTAATCCGGATTAAGGGACAGACTACCCCAACATTTTAAAACCCTACCACTATGAATTTCCTGGAACAGAAAATCCTTGCCGATGGAATGGTGAAGCAAGGAAACATACTGAAGGTGGACAATTTCCTCAACCACCAGATCGACATCGACATCATCCGCCAGATAGCGTATGAGTTCAAACGCCGGTTCAAGAACAAAGAGGTGACAAAGATTCTCACCATCGAGGCGAGCGGCATTGCCATCGCCACCATCCTGGGCGACATCTACGATGTGCCCGTGGTGTTTGCCAAGAAGGGTGAGACGGCCAACAGCACCGACGACAAGTACGTGTCGACGGCCTATTCGTTCACTCACAAGAGGATGAACCACGTCTTCGTGTCGAAGCCCTACATGAAGTCCACCGACAAAGTGCTCATCGTTGACGACTTCCTGGCCGACGGACAGGCTATGTCTGCCCTCATCGACATTGTGAACCAAGCCGGTGGAGAGGTGACGGGACTGGGCGTCGCCATCGAGAAGGGTCAGCAGAACGGCGGAAAGATGCTGCGCGAGAAAGGTTACCAGGTGGAGAGCATCGCCATCATCGAAGGTATGGATTGGGAGACGGGAGAGGTTCGCTTCCGCGAGAACCAATAAGAGGTTATTACATATTAAGGTAGAGGCCTGTCGGATTGGGTTCCGACAGGCCTCTACTATTATCAGCTTAAAAACAAGAGCTTATTTGGTGCCTACTGACAGGCGGTAGACACCGAAGTAATGGGCAGGGAGCTGCAGGCTCAGTTGGTCTGCAGCCTCTATCTTCACAGGGCGCATACGCGGCACGAGGGTCTCGCTCTCCAGCGTGTTGACGGTCTTCAGGTCGTCGCTCTGCAGATAGGTGCAGGTGCCGGCCAGCAGTTGCTTCTTCTTCAGACCATTGAAGGTCAGGGCCACGTTGGCCTCCTTGTCGGCAGCGTTCACCAGCTTGAGGATGATCTCACCGGTGCGGCTGTCGAGGGCGGCGGTGGCATAAAGACCGTTCTGGCCCGTCACGGCAGCACCGTCCATGGTCAGCTGCAGCACGTCGGTGCCTGCGTTCATGCCGTAGAGTTGCTGCACGTAGTAGTTGGGCGTGCGCATCATCCGCAGGTTATCGAACCAGATGAGGTCGGGGTTCCACTGCCATCCGTCCACGTGGGCGAAGAGGGGTGCGTAGGTGGCCAGCTGCACCACGTCGGCGTTGCGCTCCAAGCCGGTCATGAAAGCGGCCTCGGAGAGGGCGGCCAGGAAGTTGTTGGCCTTGCCGGAGGAGTGGTCGTGCGAAGCATATTCGCCGGCGAACACCTTAGGGCCCTTGCGGTCGTAGCCGTCGTAGCGGGCGGCGTTGTCGAAGAACCACTGGGGCGGCTTGTAGTAGTGCTCGTCCACGAGGTCCACCTTCAGCCGTTTCATCTCGGGCCACAGGTAGTCGAACTTGTCGCCTTCGGCACTCGGTCCGGAGGTGCCCACAATCTTTATCTCGGGGTATTTCGCACGTATGGCTTTCATGAAGAGCTCGAGACGCTCGGGATAGACCTTGCCCCACTGCTCGTTGCCCACGGCCAGGAACTTCAGGTTGAAGGGTGCAGGATGTCCCATGTCGGCACGCACCTTACCCCACTGGGAATCCACCGGTCCATTGGCGAACTCGATGAGGTCGAGAGCGTCCTGTATGTAGGGCTGCAGTTGGTCGAGGGGCACTTCCTCGCCACGCTCGTACTGGCAGGAGAGTCCGCAGCTGATGACAGGCAGCGGCTCGGCACCGATGTCCTCGCTCAGCTGGAAGAGCTCGAAGAATCCCATGCCGTAGCTCTGATAATAGTCGGGGAAGAACTTATGCGGGAAGGTGTAGTTCCAGCGGTTGATGTTGATGGGGCGGTTCTCCACCGGGCCCACGGAGTTCTTCCACTGGTAGCGGGTCTCCAGGACGGTGCCCTCCACAATGCAGCCTCCGGGGAAGCGGAAGATGCCGGGGTGAAGGTCGTAGAGCGCCTGTGCCAGGTCGGCACGCAAGCCGTTCTCGCGCCCCTTCCAGGTGTTGACGGGGAAGAGGGAAATGTGGTCCATGTCCACCGCACCGGCAGTGTTGAGCAGGATGCGCAGGCGGCTATGGGCGTCGGTGAAGGGAGCGACGATGCGCAGCTCCACCTTCTTCCAATCCTTGCTGCTGACTTCCACCTCTTGTTTGAACGTGTTGTTATGGTGCGAGTCCACCAGCTCCACCTGCAGTTTCATCGGTTTTCCGGCGATGGTGCGTGCATAGAACGAGAGGCGGTAGGCCTCGTCCTTCTTCAGACCGATGCCTTTGAAGCCCTCGTTGTCGAGTCCGGCACGGGTGAGGGCACCATCGTTGGTGATGCGCACGTAGTGGGGGTTGCGGTCGAAGCAGGGGTTCTCGGTGAGCACCTGCACGTTGCCGTAGGGTATCCAACCCATGAAAGGCTGTTGAAACTCGAAGGAGCGGTTCTTCACCAGCTCGGCATAGAGTCCGCCGTCGGCACCGAAGTTGATGTCCTCGAAGAAGATGCCGTACATCGTGGACTGTATCTGAGCCGTAGGCTTGGCCACATTGACGGTCATCCGGCTGACAGCCTCTTGTGCCGACGAGAGAGTCGGCGCAAGGAGCATGGCCAGCGCAAACAGTTTACCTATATTATAATAGCGTATCATAGCGTGTTATTTGATTTCCAGGGTTACGATTGACTTGGCAGGCAGGGTGACGATGAGTTTGCCATCCTTCACCTTGGCGTCCTTGAAGGCCACGGGCACCACCACGTCTTTCTTCTCGAAGGAGTTGAAGGCGCGGATGTCGTTGGCGGTAATCATCTCGCCTGTCACGGACTTCACCTTGGTGTCGTCCAGCGAGATGGTGACCTTCTGCGACTCGTCGAGGTCGATGTTGGCCAGGGACACGTGGATGCGGCCCTGAGCGTCGCGTGAGGCGGAGGCGCTCACCATCGGCACGGTGCGGTTGTCGCGCACGGTCTTATGCTCGCAGAGCAGGTCGAGGGGCAGGTAGGTAGCGTCCTGGTGCACGTTGTACATCTTGAAGACGTAATAGGTCGGTGTGAGCACCATCTCCTTGTCCTTGGTCAGAATCATGGACTGCAGCACGTTCACTATCTGTGCGATGTTGGCCATCTGGATGCGGTCGGTGTACTTGTGGAACACGTTCAGTGTGAGGGCAGCCACCATGGCGTCGCGCAGGGTGTTCTGCTGGTAGAGGTGTCCGCGCACGGTGCCCGGCTCTTCGTCCCACCAGGTGCCCCACTCGTCGACCATCAGGCCGATGCGTTTGTCCTTGTCATACTTGTCCATAATCTCGATGTGCTTCTTGATGACGGGCTCTATCTCGAGGCACTTGCCCATGGTCCAGTAGAAGTCGTCGGCAGTGAAGTCGGTAGCCGATCCCTTGCTGCCGCTCCATCCGGCACATGTATAATAATGTAAGGAGAGGCCGTTCATGCGGTGACCTACGTTCTTCATCAGCACCTCGGTCCAGTTGTAGTCGTAGTCGCTGGCACCGCTGGCAATCTTGTAGAGATGGTTGCCGGTGAAGTTGCGGCAGTAGGTGGAGTAGCGGCGATAGAGGTCGGAGTAGTACTCGGGACGCATGCTTCCGCCGCATCCCCAGCTCTCGTTGCCCACACCGAGGTATTTCACCTTCCATGCCTTCTCGCGGCCGTTCTTCTTACGCAGGTCGGTCATCGGGCTTTCGGCGTCGGAGGTCATGTACTCCACCCACTTGGCAAGCTCTTCCACCGAGCCGCTGCCCACGTTGCCGCTAATGTAAGGCTCGCAACCCAGCAGTTCGCACAGATTGAGGAACTCGTGGGTACCGAAGCTGTTGTCTTCCACCGTACCGCCCCAGTTGTTGTTCACCATCTTGGCGCGCTTCTCGCGCGGACCGATGCCGTCCATCCAATGATATTCGTCGGCAAAGCAGCCGCCGGGCCAACGGAGCACGGGCACCTTCAGGTCCTTCAGAGCCTTCACCACATCGTTGCGGTAGCCATTGGTGTTGGGGATGCTCGAGTCCTCGCCCACCCAGAGGCCGCCGTAGATGCAGGTGCCGAGGTGTTCGGCAAACTGGCCGTAGATGTTCTTGTTGATGATGTTCTTCCCTTGCTGGGGATGAATGCGGATCTCGGACTCCTGTTGGGAGTAAGCCGAAAGGGTTGTCAGGGCGAAAGCGCCCGCCACAAGAATTGTGTTCTTGATGTTGTTCATGTCTTTAATGGTTTAAATTGAAACTGATGTCTAGTACCTATCCGTTCGATGGATAATGACGTGGGCAAATATAATGTTTCTTTTTGAATCCGCCCGCATCCGCGCCACTAATTTACCGACAATTCTTCCCCTCGTCGGCGTGATTGTTGTACGAGTTACACTTCTACCCTCGGTTTTGGCATTTCCACTTAACAAAGTTACAAAATAATGGTCCAAATGGAGCGAACATAAAATAAATGTTCTATATTTGCGGAACAAAAGAATTTAAAGATAACAACTCTAATCTGACACATACGGTATGGACTTTTCCCTCTTGACTCATCTGAAGGCGGACGCCTGGCTGACGATTGCCATTCTGGTAATCATGTTCATCATGTTGGCAAAGACCAAGATCCAAGCCGAGTTCATCTACCTGGGGGCGATGGCTTGTCTCTTCATCACAGGCGTGCTCGATGCCCGGAAGACCTTCTCCAGCTTCACCGCCATCTCCGTGGTGACGCTGGCCACGCTCTGCATCGTGATGTCGGGCGTGGTCCATAGCGGAGCGCTCAGTTGGATTATCGACAAGACGCTGGGCAAGCCCAAGAGGTACACGACGGCACTCGTCCGCATGATGCTGACGGCGGCCATGTGCAGTGCCTTCGTGTTCGACTCGGTGGCCACCACCACCATCATGAAGAAGATAAAGGGATGGGGTGGGTCGCTCTCGCTGACTCCCTCCAAACTGCTGTTGCCGCTGAGCTTCGCAGCCACGTTGGGAGGCTTGTGCACCATGGTAGGTTCGCCCAGCAACATCCTCATCTACAGTCTGCTCTATCACTACCAGGACGTGCAGAACCATGTGTTCACGCCCTTCGTTCCAGGCATCTGTTGTGTGGTAGCGGGCATTCTGGTCGTCCTCTTGACACGCCGCTTGCTGCCCGAGCGACGCACGGCACGCGACATTCTCGAGGAGATTGGCGAGTACACAGTGGAGTTCCTGGTACCGGAGACGAGCGACCTTGTTGGCAAGAAGGTCGGCGAGACCAATGTGCTGTTCGTCAAGGGCGGCCGGTTGATAGAGATTATGCGCGGCGACGAGATGGAAATCATCTGTCCGGTGTCGACCGACGAGACCATACACGTGGGCGACCGACTCATCTATGCGGGACAGGCGGACGTCATCATGGACATCCGCAACCACCACGAGCTGACCCTGGCACAACCTGTCCTCAGTGCCACCGACAAGAGTCAGGAGCACCAGTTCTACATGGCCTCGCTGCAACACGACAGTCTGCTCGTGGGAGAGAGCATGGAGTCGTGCGACTTCGAGGAAGTGCAGAACGCCGTGCTGGTGGCCGTCGTGCGCGAGGGCGAGCTGGTGGACGAGAACCCCTACAAGATAAAGCTCACCCACCAGGACGTGTTGCTTCTGGAAGGCTCGCCTACACGCAAGCGTGTGCTGGAGAAGACCGCTTCGAAGGACCTCGTTTTCCTGGAGGAGCATGAAAAGCCCAAGAAGACCTTCCGCATCGCCCTGGCCATAGGCGTCGTGGCGATGATGGTGACGCTGGAGCAGTTCGGCGCCATGATACTGTTGCAAGCCGCGTTCCTGGCGGCGGTGCTGATGCTGATAACCCGCTGCTGCACCACCACCCAGGCGTGGTATTCGTTCAACTGGAACACGATATTGATTTTCGCCAGCTCGGTGGCGTTCGCGTTCGCCATGCAGAAGACGGCCATCTCTTACGTATTGACAAAATGGATTGTCGGCCTGTGCGACGCTAACCCCATAGGGTGCCTCGTCTGCCTCTGCCTGCTGGCGAGCATCGCCACGGAGTTCGCCGCCAGCACACTCGTCGCGGCCCTCTTCTATCCGGTGGCCATGTCCACGGCGCTGTCGCTGAACGTGAGCTTCCTACCCTTCGTCATCGCACTGATGATAGCCTGCTCGACGAACTTCGTCTCGCCCCTCAGCTCGCCCAGCAACCGGTTGATCTACGGCGAGGGAGGCTACCGGCCGCTCGACTATCTGCCCGTCGGCATACTGATGAAGATGGTGGTGCTGGCCGTGGAAGTGACTATGGTCGTCGTCTTCTTCGGTCTCTAAGGCAATGCCGACATTCCTCGCTGACTAGAGAAATTCATCTCCCCAGTCAGGAAAAAATATTTTCCTGACTGGGAAAATAGAGAGGCCAAAGGCCAGCGGCCTCAAATAAATGTCCTATATTTGCAAGGGCGAATGGCCACAACTACAAACCACACACACATAAGTTATGGATTTTATCGTACTGACTTCCTTTCTCTCCTCGCTGAAGACAGAGGCATGGATTACACTTGCCATTCTGATTGTTATGTTCATCCTCCTGCTGAAGACCAAGATTCCTTCGGAGTTCGTCTATTTCGGCACAATGGCGAGCCTCTACATCACAGGGGCGCTCAAAGAGAAGGAGGCTTTCTCCAGCTTCTCCACCATCGCGGTGGTGACGGTAGGTGTGCTCTACGTAGTGATGGCCGGCCTCATCCACACCGGTGTGCTCAACTGGGTGATCGACAAGACACTGGGCAAGCCCCGGCAATATTCCTCGGCACTGTTCCGCATGATGGTACCGGCGGCGCTGTGCAGCACCATCATATTCAACTCCGTCGTCACCATGGTGTTCATGAAGAAGATCAAGGCCTGGGCGCGGTCGCTCAAGCTGGCACCCTCGAAGATGCTGCTGCCGCTGAGCTACGCGGCCAGTCTGGGTGGTGTCTGCACCATCATCGGTACCCCGCCCAACATCCTGCTCACCAGCATGGTGCGTCACGACCTGAGCATCCAGTTGGATTTCTTCGCGCCGTTCATCCCCGGCATCTGTTGTGCGGCGGTCGGCATAGTGTTCCTCATCCTGTCACGGCGTCTGCTACCCGACCGACGCACGCCCCAGGAGATTTTCGAGGAGGTGCACGAGTATACCGTAGAGTTTCTGGTGCCGGAGGATAGCTGTCTGGTGGGCAAGACCGTGGAAGAGGCGAGACTGCTGATTGTCGAAGGCGGACGGTTGGCCGAGATTGTGCGCGACGGCAAAAAGGTGATTTGTCCGGTACTGTCCGATGAGACGATAGAGAAAGGCGACCGCCTGATCTACGCCGGACGGGCGGACGAGCTCATGCAGCTGAGGAAGGCGCACGAGCTGACCATGGCAGAGCCCATCTTCAGTGTGAACGAACCGACCATGAAGCGTCAGTTCTACACCGCCTCGCTGCAGCACGACAGTCTGTTGGGAGGCTATTCCATGAGCAACTGCGACTTCGAGACGAACCACAACGCTGTGCTGCTGGCCGTGGTGCGCGAGGGCGAACTGCTCGACGAGAATCCCTATGACGTGAAGGTAAGTTTCCAGGACGTGCTGCTCTTCGAGGGCAACCCCGACCAGAAGCGTGTGTTGGAGAAGACCGCCGCCAAAGACCTCGTCTTCGTGGACTCAATCTACTCGCCCAAGTATAGCGCACGCACACTGGTGGCGTTCCTCATCGTGGTGGCGATGATTCTGCTGCAACACCTCGGCGTGATGACGCTGCTGCAGTCGGCCATGTTGGCCGCCGTGGCCATGATGGTCACCTACTGCTGCACCACCACCCAGGCTTGGCACTCCATCAACTGGAACATCGTCATGATATTCGCCAGTTCCATAGCCATCGCGGTGGCCGTGCAACACTCTGGCATCGCCTACCTGCTGTCAAAAGAGATTATCACCATCAGCGGATGGAACCCCGTAGCGGCCCTCGTCTGCGTCTGTGTGTTGGCCAGCATCGCCACGGAGTTCATCACCGACACGGCCGTGGCCGCCATCTTCTATCCAATAGCACTCACTACGGCCCTAATGCTCGGCCAAGATGCCGTGCCGTTCATCATCGCCCTGATGATGTCTGCCTCGTCCTGCTTCGCCACCTCCATCGGCACGCCCAGCAACCGGCTGGTCTACAGCGAGGGAGGTTACCACCCGCACGACTATCTGGCCATCGGCATCCTGATGAAGCTGGTGACCCTGGTAGTGAGCGTCACCGTCGTCTCGTGGCTCTACGACTTATAATGCCCGTAGGTGGGAACCCATGAAGGGGGGAAACAACTAAACGATATGAGATTGAGGGATATGAGAAAACGCTGCTTCAGCGTGAAACGCATCGACATGCTGACCGCCAACTGGTTTGTCAACCCCGATGGCCGACTCTATAATCCCAACCCCGACTACGACGACCACAAGAACCACAACTGGTTCGACAACGACATCACCTTCTTCCAGTTCAGCCTGGCCCTCACCTTCGGCTTCGGTGATTGGTAGGGTGCCGCCTGCCGTTGCGGGCGAATGCCGCCTGCAGGGGCCATTCATTCCCCTCCCCAAGCACTATCGTTCGCATCGCCCTATACAATCGATTGTTTTGGCTCACACAATCGATTGTATAGGCCAAAACAATCTAATTGTTTTTGGCCATACGATGGATGGCTTATTATATAACATTTGAGAGACTGATGTTCGAACAATCGGTTGCAGGGAGCCATACAATATATACCTTATTATATATAAAGGAGAGAATCCTAATCGGTGACTCGCATCATTGGGGGGCCGATCAGGATTCTCTCTTTTATATCTCTACTGGAGCTTACTCCTCGAGGAGGCCATTATGGAAGGTGTAGACGTGCAGCTGGTTGCCGTCCGCGTCCCAGTGGGTGGAGGTGCCTTCGGCCACGTAGCCGTAGAAGGGGCGCTTCAGGTCGCGTGCCTCGGGACGAAGGTTCCAGTGCGACTCCACCTTCTTCTGTCCGTTGGGCCAGTATTGTGTCCACACACCGGTGTTGGTGGTGAGGTCGCGCTCCCAAGTCCACTTCACCGTGCCGTCCTCGGCCCAGAAGGTCTCTGTGCCGGACTTGCGGCCGTTCATGTAGTTCACCTGGTGCTGCAGCTTGCCGTTCGGGTAATAGTCGCACAGCTCGCCATGGAGCAGGTAGCGGCCGTTCGGGCAGATGCGCGCGCTCCATTTACTCTTCACTGTCTTCTTGTCGTACATCTCTGTGTAACTCTTCACCTCGCCGCCATCTGTCTCGGGAGCGATGTCGCCCGCGTCGGAGAGCAGCCACGCCTCGTTGAACTCATAGTGGATGGGCGGGTAGTTGGAGGTGGTGAGCAGATGTATCACCCCATTGGGAGCCTGACGCACGGTGGTGTAGCCCAACGATCCGTACGGCGGACGGTGGTGCTGTGGCAACTGCACGGACAGCGGTTTGATGTGCCACGTCTTGCCATTGTCGCTGGACAGGGCGGCGAAGCAGTCGTTGCCATACTGCCACCCTGTGGGCGGAGCAATCTTCTTCTTGTGCATATACGAATCGCTCACGAAGAGCAAGTTGCCCGAGGCCAGACGGATGAGGCAGGGACGCTGCACATTACCCAAGGCGGGGAAGGCCGAAGCCGTAGAGGCCTCCCACGTAGCGCCCCAGTCGTGCGAGATGTTCTGCGGAGTCCATCCGTCCACGTTGGCGTTCTTGCCGCCAAGGGAGAGCAGTGTGCCTTTGTCGTCCAGCGGAACGATGGTAGAGTGGCGTCCGCCGGTGCGTCCGCCCATGTCGTGCCAAGTGACGCCCTCGTCGGTGCTGCGCCACAGCAGACTGGTACTCTCCTTGCCATCCATAGCCATGTAGATGTTCCCTTGCGGGTCGCGGAAGGCGTTGGAGACAGGTTGCGCGGTATAGTCCCGTGCGATGCTGTCGAGCTGTGGCACGCTGAAGGTCCAGGTAGCGCCATTGTCCGTGGATGTGGCTATGCGGAAGGGCACATAGTCGGAGATGCTGCGGCCCCCGCCGAAGAACCATATCTTGCCGTTGTCGTTCCACAGCAGGGCAGACTGGTCGTTGGCACCTTTCGTGGAGAAGAAGAGTTCGGGCATGTCCCAGTCCTCGGACCCATGGCGCAGGCGCGCCTGAATGAAGGTGGTCGCGGTATCGTTCTCGCTGAGGCCTGCGGGGGTACTGAAGTAGATGGCCAATGCGTCGCCGTTGGGCATAATCTCGAATCCGGGTGAGTGGCTGTGGGTGTAGACGCCCCAGTCGATGCCTGTCAGAGCTGCCGTCTCTTTGGGCGTGTAAGCCGGAGGGATAGGAATGGCGAAGCGTACCGTAAAGTAAGGCTTGTCCGCCGAGGGTCCCAACGTGGCCTGTTCCGTGGTCTGTTTCACTGCCGTCTGGTTAAAGGGTAGACGGTCGCGTTCCTGCAGCATGAAGCGGATTGCATTGGCAGAGTCGCCAAACGCCACCATCTCTTGTCCGGGTTGGAAGCCTGCCGCCTCCACCCAAAGCGTGTCCTGCTTCAGGTTGGCATATCTGCTCTCCTTCTGCACCGAGCAAGCGGGGACAGAGAGGCATCCGGCCACTACCATTGCGTAAGCAAGTGTTTTCTGTTTCATTTGTATAGTATTTAAGGCAGACCCCTGGTTCTTTTTAATTATCTGTTCACGAGCGGAGCGGGGTCCGTCGGCTCCCCTCACGAACTACGAGACCGACCTCCGCGTCGCCACATCCGTCCAAGTCCTGTGCAAAGATAATACAAAAGGGATAAATGTCCATAAAAAGTACACCTTATCATAAATAGGTAACGACCAAGTAGCGCAGCGGCGCACCTCACTTCTCCTCGTCAAGTTATACATTTATATAAGGTAGGTTCCTCCGACCCCGATCACTCACGCCGATAAAGCATCCAAGGCAATCGCCACCGAAAGGAGCGGCAACGATAAAGAAGAATCTACCCACCAACAATTTCATCTTTCGTAAAATATTACGTAACTTAGCCGCGTGAAACTATAAAGGAGCGAGACGATGACAACGATAGTGAACAAATACCCGGTAGGGATACAGACTTTCA
>CAVINS010000001.1:0-105232 GCA_963643925.1 Bacteroidaceae bacterium | reverse complement strand
CGCAAGATTTTCATTCTTGAAAGGGGGGTTCGATTCCCCCACGGGCTACCTAAAGAAAACAAAATTAAGAAACTTATTAAAGATTAGTCGAGATGGCAAATCACAAATCATCAGAAAAAAGAATCAGACAAGAGGAAAAAAGAAGACTTCATAACAGATACTACGCCAAGACGATGAGAAACGCTGTTAGAAAGCTTCGCGGAACCACCGACAAAGAGGAGGCTGTCGCTCTGTACCCGAAAGTACAGAAGATGTTGGACAAATTGGCCAAGATCAACATTATCCACAAGAACAAGGCTTCCAACTTAAAATCCAAACTCTGCGCACACGTCAGCAGTTTGGCTTGATAGGCCGAATCAGTTCTGGAACTTATCATAAGAAGGTCGGATAGATACATCCGGCCTTTCATTGTTTGTACTTACACCAACTTGGTTGCCGCCATCCAGAAAACACAATCAAGGGTCAGAGATAGAAGGATTTTTCGGCACAACATCTAAGCATCTATGGTAACCCGGAACGCATTCATTTGACAGTCCTTACCCCGCCTGAACGACATCATTTACGCAACCAAGAGATTCCCGTGTACACATCCAGGCCCCTAAAATTGCAGGTTTTAACATTGAAAAGTCTCGAGGGACGAGAATTTAACACCTTTTCTTTTCAGCAATCTGATTGTTTTTTGTAATTTTGTACGTTATTTATTTGGATATAAAATCTATGGCAGAAGAACAAATCACGAATGGCGGAGCGAACTATTCCGCCAATAACATTCAAGTTCTCGAAGGCTTGGAAGCCGTTCGCAAACGTCCGGCCATGTACATAGGCGACATTAGCGAGAAAGGCTTGCACCACTTGGTTTACGAGGTAGTGGACAACTCCATCGACGAGGCCTTGGCAGGCTACTGTACACACATCGAAGTAACCATCAACGAAGATAATTCCATCACCGTACAGGACAATGGACGCGGCATCCCGGTGGACATGCACCCGAAGGAGAAGAAGTCTGCACTGGAGGTGGTAATGACCGTCCTTCATGCCGGAGGTAAATTCGACAAAGGCTCATACAAGGTCTCCGGAGGTCTTCATGGTGTGGGTGTATCGTGCGTGAACGCCCTCTCCACACACATGACCACCAACGTCTATCGTAGCGGACACATCTACCAGCAGGAATACAGCTGCGGCAAGCCGCTCTATCCGGTAAAAACAGTGGGCGACTGCGACCCCGCAATGACCGGAACCAAGCAGACGTTCCATCCGGACGACAGCATTTTCACGGTGACGGAATATAAATATGACATCCTGCAAGCCCGCATGCGCGAGCTGGCCTACCTGAACAAGGGCATAACCATCACGCTGACCGACCTCCGCGAGAAGGACGAAGAGGGCAACGTGAAACGCGAGGTGTTCCATTCGGAAGAGGGTGTGAAAGAGTTCGTACGCTTCCTCAACCGCAACAACGAGGCGCTCATCAACGATGTCATCTATCTGAACACAGAAAAGGCTGGTGTGCCCATTGAATGCGCCATCATGTATAACACGGGCTACCGCGAGAGCCTCCACTCGTACGTGAACAACATCAACACCATCGAGGGAGGTACGCACGAGGCAGGATTCCGTGCTGCACTGACACGAGTGCTGAAGAAATATGCTGAGGACACCAAGGCTCTGGAGAAAGCCAAGGTGGAGATTTCCGGCGAAGACTTCCGCGAGGGCTTGATTGCCGTCATCTCCGTGAAGGTGGCAGAGCCCCAGTTCGAGGGACAGACCAAGACAAAGTTGGGCAACAGCGAGGTGAGCGGAGCAGTGAACCAAGCCGTGGGCGAGGCCTTGACAAACTACTTGGAGGAGCATCCGAAAGAGGCCAAGCTGATAGTGGACAAGGTGGTGTTGGCAGCTACAGCACGCATCGCAGCCCGCAAGGCACGCGAGAGCGTACAGCGCAAGAACCCGATGAACGGCGGCGGACTGCCGGGCAAGTTGGCCGACTGCCAGGACAAAGACCCTGCAAACTGCGAATTATTCCTCGTGGAGGGAGACTCCGCAGGCGGTTCGGCCAAGCAGGGACGAGACAGACACTTCCAAGCCATCCTGCCCCTGCGCGGTAAGATTCTAAACGTGGAGAAAGCCATGTGGCACAAGGCATTCGAGAGCGACGAGGTGAATAACATCATACAGGCGCTGGGCGTGCGCTACGGCGTAGACGGTGAGGACAGCAAGGTGGCAAACATCGACAAGCTGCGTTACCACAAGGTGATTCTGATGACCGATGCCGATGTCGACGGTTCACACATCGACACACTGATTCTGACCCTCTTCTACCGCTACATGCCCCAGCTCATCCAGCAAGGCTACGTCTACATCGCCACTCCGCCGTTGTACCTCTGCACCAAAGGCAAGGTGAAAGAGTATTGCTACACGGAGGAAGACCGACTGCGCTTCATCGAAAAGTACGGAAGCGGCAGCGAGAGCGGCATCCACACCCAACGCTATAAAGGTTTGGGTGAGATGATGGCAGCCCAGTTGTGGGAGACCACCATGGATCCGGAAAGACGTATCCTGAAAAAGGTCACCATTGAGAACGCAGCCGACGCAGACTACATCTTCTCGATGCTTATGGGCGATGACGTAGGTCCGCGCCGCGAGTTCATCGAGAAGAACGCGACATACGCCAACATCGACGCATAAAACTGCGCAGATAAATGTTACAGATATATTTCGAGCCCTCTCTCAATAATTGTTGGAAGGGGGCTCGATGTATAATATATGGATAAGCGGACGCCACTTCGGCGCATTGAAAGTAGCTAAAAGAGTAGTTAGACCACCATTTATGGTGTTAGAATCGCACAAACTAAGCAACATTCAACCCGATTTTAACCACAATAGAGGTCAACAGCTGAAAGAATCGCAGTGGGAAGAATACACAAGCCAGGGGCTTTAAATCATCCGGCGACGCTTCAGTTCCTCGGCAGCATCCACCAACTCGTCGTACCAAGCCTGACCAAACCTGCGGATGAGAGGTTCTTTCAAAAACTTATAGACAGGGAGGTTTTCCTTCTCGCCCAACAGCACTGCAGCTTTGCACACGTCCCAACGATGGTAGTTGATGGCCTTATAAGGCCCGAAGTCGCCCACACGGATGGGATAGAGATGGCAGGAAACAGGCTTGTAGAAGTGGGTTTTGCCTGTCCGATAAGCCTTTTCGATGGCGCAGAAACAGCAACCATTCTCATCGTAGCAAGTGAACACGCAGTCCTTCCCGTTGACAATGGAAGTCACCAAATCGCCCTCATCATCGACGTAAACGACTCCCTGCTTGTCGATGACGGCACGGGCTTCGGGTGAGAGGTCGTCCCAAATAACAGGCAGCACGCCCTCCAACTGCTCCACCTCATCCTCCTCCACGGGAGCTCCAGCATCACCTTCGATGCAACATTCACCTTTGCAGACATCCAGGTTGCAGAGGAACTTCTCCCTCAGCACATCCAAGGAAACCACCACATCATCAATCTGAATCATAAGCTATTTGTCTCTTGTGAAAGAAAATCTCACCCTCTCCAAGTCCGATGGGGAACTTGCAGAGGATGAGATTTCAGTTTCAGTCATTACAGTTCCTAGCGGAAGGCGTGAGAGCCTCATCGTCAGAATGTTATTTGATCAAGTCGTGACCTGTCATCTCGGCAGGCTGAGCCAATCCCATGATGTGAAGGATGGAAGGAGCCACATCGGCCAACACCCCATTCTCTACCTTGGCGGCCTTGTTCTCGGTGACATAAACGAACGGAACAGGGTTCAGGGAGTGAGCCGTATTCGGGGTGCCGTCAGTGTTGATGGCATTGTCGGCGTTGCCGTGGTCGGCGATGATGATGGCCTCGTAGCCAGTAGACTTGGCAGCCTCGATGACGTCGTGCACGCAAGCGTCGATAGCCTTCACAGCGGCCTCGATGGCTGCATAAACACCAGTATGACCTACCATATCACCGTTGGCGAAGTTCACCACAATGAAGTCGTACTTGTCTTCCTTGATGGCGGCAACCAGTTTATCCTTCACCTCGAAGGCGCTCATCTGGGGCTTCAGGTCGTAGGTAGCCACCTTGGGAGAAGGCACGAGGATGCGGTCTTCCTTATCGAACGGAGCTTCGCGGCCACCATTGAAGAAGAAGGTCACGTGGGCATATTTCTCCGTCTCGGCGATGTGGAGCTGCGTTTTACCCTGTGAAGCAAGGTATTCGCCCAGCGTGTTCTGCACGTTCTCCTTGTCGAAGAGAATGTGAACGCCCTTGAACGAAGCGTCATAGGGAGTCATGCAGTAGTACTGCAGTCCGGGGATGGTATGCATTCCTACCTCGGGCATGTCTTGCTGCGTGAGCACCATGGTGAGTTCTTTGGCGCGGTCGTTGCGGTAGTTGAAGAAGATGACCACGTCGCCTTCCTTGATGCGGCCGTCAACATTGGCATTGACGATAGGCTTCACGAACTCGTCCGTCACACCCTCGTCGTATGACTCCTGCATGGCCTGCACCATGTCGGTAGCCTGTTTACCCACGCCGTTCACCAGCTGGTCGTAAGCCTCTTTGATGCGCTCCCAGCGCTTGTCGCGGTCCATGGCGTAGTAGCGGCCGATGATGGAAGCCACCTTGCCGGCGCTCTTAGCGCATTGTGCCTCGAGGTCGGCGATGAAGCCCTTGCCGCTCTTCGGGTCGGTGTCACGACCATCCATGAAGCAATGGATGAAAGTATTGTCGATGCCGTACGACTTGGCAATCTCGCAGAGTTTGTAGAGGTGGTCCAGCGAGCTGTGCACACCGCCGTTGGAGGTCAGTCCCATGAAGTGTACGTTCTTGCCGTTCTCTTTGGCGTATGTGAAAGCCGAAACGATTTCCTTGTTCTTGAGGATGCTGTTGTCGGCGCAAGCACGGTTGATCTTCACCAGGTCTTGGTAGACGATGCGTCCGGCACCGATGTTCAAGTGACCTACTTCAGAGTTACCCATCTGTCCGTCAGGCAGACCTACATTCTCGCCGCTAGCCTGCAGCTGAGAGTGTGCGTAGGTGTTCAACAGACTGTCCCAGTAAGGGGTCGGAGTGTTGAAAATCACATCGGCCTTGCCATGTTTGCCGATGCCCCAACCGTCCAGAATCATTAAAAGAGCCTTTTTACCCATAATCATTTATTTTATAACGTTCTATACCTTTTGTTTATTGACGTGCAAAAGTACATAAAAAGCATATACCCTCACCCTCCAGCCGCTGAATTTTTTGTTGTATTTTGTTCGGATGAGTATCAGCAGACGAACACATCACACATTTCATCGAACATACCCGATAAAACAGGCTATTAGGGACCTTGATATACTCCCGAGAACACCATGAAGACTTCAAATAAAAAGTACAATGTACATTACACAGAAGGGGTTGCTTAATTCAAAAGAAAATCATACATTTGCACAGGGATAAACAATATAAATATACTTATGAGAATAAGGAACTTTATAGGATTAGCGGCGGCGAGCCTCAGCATCGGGCTCGGCGCTTGCAAGCCGGCGGAAGGGTCCGTTGCCTACACAGAGGCGACGAACTACTTTGTACGCAATGACGTGAAAGAATACAGCCCTCTGCTGATACAGTCGCAGGAAGAGTTTGAGGGAATGTTCGGCATGGCACCGGTGATGGGCAAAAGCGGACAACCTACCAAGATAGACTTCAGCAGAGAGAACGTGATAGCTCTCATCAGCGAGCCGACCAACCGCCTTACCAAGATAGACATCCTTTCCCTCAAGAAAGAGGGAGGCCAGCTGACCGTCCGCTACAAAATCCTTAGTACCGGCGACCAAATGACGTTCTACATCACTCCTCTCCGACTGTTAATCATAGACAAAAAGCCGGGCAGTGAGGTGAAGTTTGTCGAGGAGCAATAAGAAGTCCGACTCAAAGGAGCGGATGCCGGCCCAACAACCATAAGAAGATAACACACACGACACGGATTACGGAACCTTATACCCCAATTACTGAAATCAATGAGGAGGGTATACTACAGACCGGGAAATTGCTTAACTTTGCTCCATACTTCAAAACAGAACGTTGAGACGATGGAGAATGTTATCAAACTGGATACGGTAGACATATTCAATAAGTTGTGGGGATTCGAGACACTCAACCCGCTGGTCACCGTAGTGGACACAAGCAAGGCAACGAAGATGCCAGAGAGCTGCACCTTCAACTACGGGCTCTATGCGCTCTTTCTAAAACAAACGAAGTGCGGCGACATCCGCTACGGACGGCAGACGTACGACTATCAGGAGGGAACGGTCACCAGCTTCGCACCTGGACAGGTGGTAGAGGTGACACGCAAACCAGACGTGAAGCCGCAAGCCCTTGGACTGCTGTTCCACCCCGACCTTATCAAGGGGACCTCCCTTGGCCAGGAGATAAGGAACTACTCGTTCTTCTCCTACGCCTCCAACGAGGCGCTCCACCTCTCTGAGGCTGAGAAAGGAATCTTTACCGACTGCCTGGGTAAGATAGAGCAGGAGCTGAACCACGCCATCGACAAGCACAGCAAGCGCCTCATCGCCAAGAACATCGAGCTGCTGCTCGACTACTGCATGCGGTTCTACGACCGGCAGTTCATCACGCGCCAGAACGTGAACAGCGACGTACTGACCCGCTTCGAGGCCCTGCTCCACGACTATTTCCATAGCAACCAAGCCCAACAGAATGGTCTGCCCTCGGTGCGCTACTTCGCCGACAAGGTGTTCCTCTCAGCCAACTACTTCGGTGACTTGGTGAAGAAGGAGACGGGCAAGACGGCCCAGGAGTACATCCAGAATGCCATCGTAGACCTGGCCAAGGAGGAGATAGTCCAAAGCGACAAGACCATCAGCCAGATAGCCTACGAACTGGGCTTCCAATACTCGCAGCACTTCAGCCGCCTCTTCAAGAAAGCCACGCAGGTGACACCTGGCGAATACCGCACGCTGGCGAGGTCGAATTAAAGCATATATCCACTTCTTCTATATGCAATTGTAGCGGATGCCCCAAGCAGAGAGTGGGGACATCCGCTACGTCATTTTATTTCCCGACTATGAGGTCGCTTACTTGATTTGTGTTTCCGGAGTCCAACCCTTGAGGACACACGCCGGGGTTTGGTAATACTGGATGAGCTCAGCATCCTTGTCCGTCGTGAGCTGGCGTGACCAAGGGTCCCGTTTCGACACATCTACCGGCTCACCGGTGACCATGTCGCGTGTGTTGTGCTCATACATGCGGGCGGTCTTGTAACCGATATTGCCCCAGCCTTCGGGGATGATGTCCTTCACCCGACAGTTTATCAGCACAAACTCAGCGTCGGGGTAACCTTTGTTGTTCGACGCTCTGGTGCGGCCATAGTTGGCTTGTCGACCTGTGGAGGAGGCGAAGGTACACTCCACGAAGATGTCGCCATGGTTGCCTGCCGTATTGCGTACCCAGGAGAAGGGGCCGCCATCGTTTCGGAAGTTGCTGCGGTAAGCGAACACGGTGCCTCGACCCAGTATGGTGTCGCCGCCACCATCCAGCTCGCAGGACTCCATGTAGAGTGTGCCGTTGGCCTGCAGTGCATCGCCGGAACCTATGATGTGTACCCGATAGAGGGCGATGCGCTCGCCATTGACAAGCAGCCCCTCGGCCTGTCCGACGAGGTCGGTAGCCACGGTAAGGTCTTCCATCACGATGTCGGTACAGTTGTCGAGCATAAAGGCGGCACGGCGTGAGGGGAATGTGCCCAGCCATTCGTTGGTCTTCACCGTCAGCGGATGAGGATTAAAGACCTCGTTGTTGGCGTAATGTATCTTGGTGCGGTCCATCCCCTCGCCTTTTATCTTCACATTCTTCTTGTTGCGTGTGTAGACCAACTCCTCATAGTCGCCGGCCTTCACCAGGATGACTGTGGGTTGTTCGCTGAAGTCGGGGATGAAGTCGAGTGCCCCTTGCAGGGTGTTGAAGTCGCCGTTGCCCTTACAGTCAACTACCAGGGTGTCGGTGAGTTGCGGGGCCTGCGCCTTGGTGGTGAAGGTCCATCCTTGTGCCTTGGTGACCCCAGTGAAGGTACTGTCGGGAATGTTGATTACACCTTTGTCGATGGTCACATAATACCGTTTGCCATACTCCAGCATGTTGTTGTGGAGATAGATGGTGGCTGTGGAGTCGCGCACCAAGATGGGATAGAAATGGAAAGCATCGGTAAAACCACCGATGATGGTGAGCTGATAATCGGGCGGCGTAGGCTCGGCCGTGCCGGAAGGTGTGCCGGGAACCGTGTTGCGGTTGGTAGGCACAGCGGTGCGAGTGTAGTCGTAGGGCACCTTGGTATAGTCGCAGTCGGGGCCGTACTGGCGGCTCTCGGTAGGACCGGCAGGCACACTGAGGTCGAGGCTGTCCACCAGCTCATCGGTCTCGGTGTCGAAGATTCTCACGAAGCCAGAATCGCCTACCGTGGGCGTGGACTTGAACGTCAGCGTCAAATGCGTGTCGGGATTGATTTCTTTTGCTCCCGGAGTGGGATAGACATCGGCCTGCAAAGTCGGGCGGTTGCCGCAAGCCAGCAGTAGAGGCAGTGCCAGCAGGCACGTGGTAAATGTTTTTTTCATATCAGTTTGTATTTATATGGAGTTAACGGCAGCAAATGTACCTCTTTTTATCTACTTTAGCTGCAAGTTACTAAATTATATCACACAATGCATCCACTAGAACAATTCAAATATTGTCCGCGATGCGGCTCAGCCCGCTTCGAGGTGAACAACGAGAAGTCGAAACACTGTGCCGACTGCGACTTCACCTATTACTTCAATCCCAGTGCTGCCACGGCGGCTTTCATTCTGAACGACAAACGCGAGCTGCTGGTGTGTCGCCGCGCTAAAGAGCCTGCCAAGGGGACACTCGACCTGACCGGCGGCTTCATCGACATGTACGAGACCGGCGAAGAGGGCGTTGCGCGTGAGGTGATGGAGGAGACAGGGCTGACGGTAACCGAGGCGAAGTACCTCTTCTCGCTGCCCAACACCTACCCATACTCCGGATTCCTGGTGCACACGCTCGACCAATTCTTCCTCTGCCGCGTGAAGCAAGCCGACCGCATCCTGGCGCAGGACGATGTGGCGGCGAGCCAATGGATGCCCTTGTCGGAGGTCCGCCCCGAGGAGTTCGGACTGACATCGGTGCGCAAAGCAGTCGAACGGTTCATAGCTCTATTTCGCTAAAAAATGCAGATTTATACCTTATTATAATGACGCAATCCACTTTTTGCCTATTTTTGCGCCGAATTTATAAAAAGGTTATATCAGAAAATGCAAAAGAATCTTGTTATCGTAGAGTCTCCTGCAAAGGCGAAAACCATAGAGAAGTTTCTGGGAAAAGACTATAAGGTACTCTCCAGCTACGGACATATCCGCGACTTGAAGAAGAAAACGTTCAGCATCGACCTCGAGACCTTCGAGCCCGACTACGAGGTCCCCACAGAGAAGTCGGCCCTGGTAAACGAGTTGAAGAAAGAGGCGAAGAACTCTGAAGTCGTATGGCTCGCGTCCGATGAGGACCGCGAGGGAGAGGCCATCTCGTGGCATCTCTTCGAGGTACTGAAACTGAAACCGGAGAGCACCAAACGCATTGCCTTCCACGAGATTACCAAGACGGCCATACTGAAGGCTATAGAGACTCCACGACACATCGACATCAACCTGGTGAACGCACAGCAGGCACGCCGTGTGCTCGACCGTATTGTCGGATTCGAACTCTCGCCAGTCCTGTGGAAAAAGGTGAAACCCTCCCTCTCCGCAGGCCGTGTGCAGTCCGTCACCGTACGACTGGTGGTGGAGCGCGAGCGCGAGATCCATGCATTCATACCCGAGGCGTCCTACCGTGTGTGTGCCATCTTCAGCGTGCCCAACGCCGAAGACAAGAACGTGGCCATGAAGGCGGCACTGGACACCAGTTTCAAGACAAAAGAAGAAGCGATGGACTTCCTGCAGCAATGCAAAGGAGCCACATTCAACATAGTGGACATCACCACCAAGCCGCTGAAGAAGTGTCCGGCACCGCCGTTCACCACCTCCACCTTACAACAGGAGGCAGCGCGCAAGCTGGGCTTCACGGTGACGCAGACTATGCGCATAGCGCAGCAACTGTACGAATCGGGACTCATCACCTACATGCGTACCGACTCGGTGAACCTCTCCACTCTGGCTCTTGGATCAAGCAAGGAGGCCATCCTCAACCTCATGGGCGAGGAATACCTGAAGAACCGCCAGTTCGCCACCAAATCGAAAGGCGCACAAGAGGCGCACGAAGCTATCCGACCCGCCTACATGGACCGACAGAAGATAGAAGGCTCCGCACAGGAGAAGCGGCTCTACGACCTCATCTGGAAACGCACCATCGCATCACAGATGGCCGAGGCACAGATAGAGAAGACCACAGCCACCATATCCATCTCGGAACAGACCCACCAGTTCGTCACTACGGGCGAGGTGGTGAAGTTCGACGGATTCCTGCGTGTCTACAAAGAGTCGCTCGACGACGACGCACAGGAGGAAGCGGAAGGCATATTGCCGCCGCTGACCAATGGACAGGCAATCACCTATAAAGAGATGAACGCCACAGAACGGTTCACCCAACATCAGCCACGCTACAACGAGGCAACCCTCGTGCGCAAGCTGGAGGAACTGGGCATCGGCCGTCCGTCCACCTACGCGCCTACCATCTCCACCATACAGCAACGAGGCTACGTGGAGAAAGGCGACAAGGAAGGAACAGAGCGCACCTACAACATACTCACAATGAAGAAGGGCACCATCACGGAGAGCACCAAGACCGAACGCGTCGACAGCGAGAAGGGCAAGCTGGTGCCTACCGACATCGGCACCGTGGTCAACGACTTCCTGATGCAGAACTTCCCACAGATTATGGACTACAACTTCACCGCCGAGGTGGAGAAGGAGTTCGACGAAGTGGCCGAGGGCAACGAGGTGTGGACTGACATGCTGAGGGGCTTCTACCAGAAGTTCGAGCCGATGGTGAAGAACACCATGGCCGAGAAGACCGAGCATCGTGTGGGCGAACGCATACTGGGAACAGACCCCGCGTCGGGACGACAAGTGTCCGTGAAGATAGGCCGGTTCGGACCGGTAGCGCAGATAGGCACGGTAGAGGATGAAGAGAAACCACGCTTCGCACAGCTGAAGAAAGGATACTCCATAGAGACCATCACCCTGGAAGAGGCGCTCGACCTCTTCAAACTGCCGCGTACGCTAGGCGAGTTCGAGGAAAAGGAGGTGACGGTGAGCGCAGGACGTTTCGGCCCCTACATCCTACATGCAGGGGCCTATACTTCCTTGCCCAAGGGGAAAGACCCTATGGTGATTGAACTCGACGAGGCCATAGAGCTGATTAAGGCCAAGCGTGAGGAAGACGCGAAGAAACATATCAAGAGCTTCGACGAAGACCCCGAGCTGGAGGTTCTGAACGGACGCTTCGGCCCCTACATTAAATATAAGAAGGACAACTACAAACTACAGAACTATACGCCGGAGAAGGCTGCCACGCTGACCTACAGCGAATGCCTGGAACTCATTGCCAAGCAAAACGAAGAGGGCGACAAGCGGCCTGCCGGACGACGCGCTCGCACCACCGCAACGAAGAAGACCACCGCTACCGCCAAGGCAAAAGCGACAAAGGCTGAGGAGACGGCAAAGACGGAAGAGACCGAGGAGGCTGATGTTGAACCGCTAGCCAAGAAGCCGGTGAAGAAGACTGCCACAAAGTCGACAGCAAAGAAAGCGACGACCAAGAAGGCAACAACCAAAAAAGTTGCCGCCAAATGATTCGCATCATTCTGATAGGATACATGGGGGCGGGCAAGACCACCCTCGGCAAACGGCTGTCTAAAGAGTTGGGCCTTCCCTTCTTCGACCTGGACTGGTACATCGAGAACCGCTTCTGCAAGACCGTGTCGGAGCTGTTCGCACAGCGCGGCGAGGAGGGATTCCGCAAGATAGAGCAAACCATGCTCCACGAGGTGGCCGAGTTCGAGGACGTCATCATCTCCGCCGGAGGAGGCACCCCCTGCTTCTTCGACAACATGGAGTACATGAACCATCAGGCGGACACCGTCTATCTGAAGGCCTCGGCGGAAGTGCTGGCACGCCACCTGAAGATGGGCAAGCAGAAGCGCCCCCTGCTGGCAGGCAAGAGCGACGAGGAGCTGACCACGTTCATCAATGAGTCGTTGCGTCAGCGCGAGCCCTACTACACACAGGCCAAGTACACGTTCGACGTGACGCTGCTCAACAGTTCGGCACGCATAGACAACTCCGTCTACGAACTGCGCAAACTATTGAATCTATAATATCACACACAGTATTTTTATTATTTGAGAAATGAGAAAATGGCGTATCGAGGATTCTGAGGAGCTCTACAACATCACGGGTTGGGGTACTCCCTATTTCGGAATCAATGAGAAAGGACACGTAATTGTTACTCCACGCAAAGACGCGGCAGCAGTCGACCTGAAGGAGCTGATGGACGAGCTTCAGCTGCGCGACATGCCGGCACCCGTGTTGGTGCGGTTCCCCGACATACTGGACAACCGCATCGAGAAGACAGCCAACTGCTTCGCACAGGCCGCCAAAGAGTATAATTACAAGGCCGAGAACTTCATCATCTACCCTATCAAGGTGAACCAGATGCGCCCCGTGGTGGAGGAGATCATCAGCCACGGCAAGAAGTTCAACCTGGGACTGGAGGCGGGCTCCAAGCCTGAGCTCCATGCGGTGATAGCCATGAACACCGACAGCGACTCGCTCATCATCTGCAACGGCTACAAGGACGAGAGCTACATCGAACTGGCCCTGCTGGCTCAGAAGATGGGCAAACGCATCTTCCTGGTGGTGGAGAAACTCAACGAGTTGCGCCTCATCGCCCGCATGGCCAAGCAGCTGGGCGTGCGTCCCAACATCGGCATCCGCATCAAACTGGCCTCGTCGGGCAGCGGCAAGTGGGAAGAAAGCGGCGGCGACGCCAGCAAGTTCGGCCTCACCTCCAGCGAACTCCTCGAGGCACTCGACTTCCTCGAGAAGAAAGAAATGAAGGAGTGCCTCAAGCTCATCCATTTCCACATCGGTAGCCAGATAACCAAGATACGCCGCATCAAGACGGCTCTGCGCGAGGCTTCGCAGTTCTATGTGCAACTCCATGCCATGGGATTCAACATCAGCTTCGTGGACATAGGCGGAGGCTTGGGCGTGGACTACGACGGCAGCCGTTCGTCGAGCAGCGAGAGCAGTGTCAACTACTCCATACAGGAATACGTGAACGACTCCGTGTCGACCTTCGTGGACGCTGCCGACAAGAACAACATACCCCACCCCAACATCATCACCGAGGGCGGACGCTCGCTGACGGCTCATCACTCGGTGCTCATCTTCGAGGTGCTGGAGACCGCCAGTCTACCCGAGATGGACGAGGAGTGGGAAGCCAGCCCCAACGACCACGAGCTGGTGCAGGAACTCTACCAGATATGGGACAACCTGAACCAGAACCGCATGCTGGAGCCTTGGCACGACGCGCAGCAGATACGCGAAGAGGCCCTCGACCTCTTCAGCCACGGCATAGTGGACCTGAAGACACGCGCACAGATAGAGAAGCTCTACTGGTCCGTCACCCGCGAAATAAACCAGATAGCATCGGGCATGAAGCATGCTCCCGAGGAGTTCCGCAAGCTGGGCAAGCTGTTGGCGGACAAATACTTCTGCAACTTCTCGCTGTTCCAGTCGTTGCCTGACTCGTGGGCCATCGACCAGATATTCCCCATCATGCCCATCCAACGGCTCGACGAGAAGCCCGACCGCAATGCCACCCTGCAGGACATGACGTGCGACTCCGACGGCAAGATAGCCAACTTCGTGACGGCCGGCAGCATAACCACCAGTTACCTGCCTGTGCACTCGCTCAAGAGCAAGGAGCCCTACTACATCGGAGTCTTCCTGGTGGGTGCTTACCAGGAGATTCTGGGCGACATGCACAACCTCTTCGGCGACACCAACGCCGTGCATATCTCGGTGAACGAAAAGGGCTACACCATCGACCAACTGATAGACGGAGAAACCGTGGCCGAGGTGCTCGACTACGTGCAGTACAGCCCCAAGAAGCTGGTCCGCACGCTGGAGACCTGGGTGAGCAAGTCGGTGAAGGACGGTGTCATCTCCGTAGAAGAGGGCAAGGAGTTCCTCAGCAACTACCGCTCGGGACTCTATGGATACACTTATCTGGAATAAACAGTTACATCATACAAGAACGAGATGAAAGAAGCACTGACGATTATCAAAGTGGGCGGAAAGATTGTGGAGGAGAACAGCACACTGCAGCAACTCCTCGCCGACTTCTCCGCCATCAAGGGATATAAGCTGCTGGTGCATGGCGGCGGACGCTCCGCCACCACCCTGGCAGCACAACTGGGTATCGAGAGCCGGATGGTCAACGGCCGACGCATCACCGACGCGGAGACGCTGAAGGTGGTGACGATGGTCTACGGCGGACTGGTGAACAAGAACATCGTGGCCGGACTGCAAGCCAAAGGAGTGAACGCCCTCGGCCTCACGGGAGCGGACATGGACGTGATACGTTCCGTGAAGCGTCCCGTCAAGGAGGTGGACTATGGTTTCGTGGGTGATGTGGAGAAGGTGAACGGCAAGTTCCTGGCCGAGCTCATCCGTAAGGGCATCGTGCCCGTGATGGCTCCCCTCACACACGATGGAATGGGCCATATCCTCAATACCAATGCCGATACCATCGCCGGTGAGACGGCCAAGGCACTGGCACAGCTCTTCGACGTGACGTTGGTCTACTGCTTCGAGAAGAAAGGCGTGCTGCGCGACGAGAAGGACGACGACAGCGTGATACCTGAGATTCGTCGCACCGACTTCGACCGCTACGTGAAGGAGGGTGTCATCCAAGGCGGCATGATACCCAAGCTGGAGAACGCCTTCGATGCCCTGCAGGCAGGGGTGGACAAAGTGGTCATCACACAGGCCACAGCCATCGACGGCACACAGGGTACCATCATTCGATGAACAGGAGGAATTCGTCCATATATAATATAGGTAAGGTATGAAACAGATTATTGATTTCCTGGCAGCGTTGCAGAGCAACAACAACCGACCTTGGTTTCAGGCCCACAAGACGGAGTATCAAGCGGCTCAGAGCCGTTTCGACGACTTCACCGAGTTATTGATTAAAGAGATAGCGAAGTTCGACCCTACCATCAGTGGCCTCACCGCCAAGGACTGCACCTACCGCATCTATCGCGACACACGCTTCTCGGAGGACAAGACTCCGTACAAGACGCACATGGGCGCATTCATCGTCCGTGGTGGAAAGAAGTCGGGCTATGCCGGATATTACTTCCAGGTAGGTCCGCAAGAGGGCGGTTTCCCTGGAGGCAACCTGTTGGCCAGTGGTCACTACTGCTTCGAGCCCGCGGTGCTGAGGACCATCCGCGAAGACATCTGCAATGGTGAGGGCGATTTCGACCGCATCGTCAAGGCCGCCCCGCTCTTCCAGCTCGACCCTTCGGACAGTCTGAAGCGTAACCCCAAAGGCTTCGCTCCCGACGCTCCCTATGGCGAGTACCTGCGCTTGCGCTCCTACTGTCTGGTGTGGGAACCGGGCCGCCAAGCCATGCTCGCTCCCGACCTGCTGCAGCGTGTGGCCGATGCCTTCCACACCACCCAACCATTCATCGACTACGTCAACCGCGCCATCGCCTTCACACGCGATGAGCTGTAACGATGGCGACGAACCGGAGGACAATAGACTTATAACAACCATCCAACCCAATCACTGCCATGATAAAACCACTGTTTACGCTTTGTGCGAAAGCACTGTCCTTTACCCTCATCGCACTACCCTGTCTGGCTCAGACAGAACCTCAGTTTCCTCCATTGAACCAACCCGTGGCACTGAGCGACTCCGACTACGTTGCCCCAGCCGAGGAGATAGCTTGGGCCAAGCAGTTCCGGGGCGTAAGCGGCGCTGGCCATTCGGTCACGGGTGACGGGCGCGGCGGCTGGATAAGCGGTTCGAATGGCATACGCTACAGTGGTGAGTACACACGGCCCGAATACACTCCCATTACATTCCCCACGACTGATTTGGCTATGGACAAAGGATTGTTTCCACCCATCACCCCGGCCCTGGACGTGCATCTGCGCGACGGCGTGGTCACCTTGGGTGGCGATGGCATGTACTACCTCACCGGTTCGTCGGGCGACAACATCTGGGCGTGGGCGCAAGGCATCGAGCTGTGGCGCTCGGCCGACCTGCATCAGTGGAACTACCTCGGACTGGTGTGGGAGATAGACACCGAGGCACCCGACTGGGTGAAGCGTTGGCGCAAACATCCCCGCAGGGCCACACGTGCCGTGTGGGCTCCCGAGATACACTACGTCAAAGGCAACTACTACATCGTCTACAGCATGTGTCCTGGTGGCATCGGCATCATCAAGAGCTCCACAGGTCGGCCCGACGGTCCGTATGTGAATGCCTTCAGCTACGAAGGGCCTATCGCTGACGGTATCGACGGCACGCTGTTCGAGGACACCGACGGCAGCGTCTACTTCACCTATGCCGGTGGCGACTACGTTGCCCGTCTGAAGGATGACATGAGTGGATTTGCCACCCCCTTCCGCAAGATTACCATTGAGGATTACGACCTCGACCCCGCCCATCACGCACGCAATTGTCCCAAGCGCGCCGGTTGCAAGGACTTGGCTCACGAGGGTGCAACCCTCTTCAAGCACGATGGCAAATACTACATCGGAGGAGCGGACTCGTACGAGCATCGTTACTCACCCTGCATCGCCGTGTCCGACAGTCTATATGGTCCCTACCGCATGCGTCACGAGGCAGTTCCCTGCGGTGGCGGCACCGGCTTCTTCCAGGACCGCGATGGCAACTGGTGGTGCAGCGTCTTCGGCAACGATGCGCAAGCCCATTTCCGCGAGAAGGTAGGTTTCGTCAAGGTTCGCTTCTGCCCCTCCGGCCGTGTGATACCCGACCGCGACCAACCCTTCGTCCCCAAGTCTCTACGCAAGGAATGGCGAAAGAAATGGGACAAGGTGTGGAAGTCTTTCACTCGCAAGACGGAGACGTCTGACAAGCAATAATTTGCAAAACCGATTATAATAGTGTATCTTTGCAGTGATGTTTAATCGATAAACACACCTTTTTAGGATAGAGTTTGCTCGCATTCATCCACCACATCATTCGCTATTATCATCGGCATTGGACAATATCTCTGTACAAAGTCATTAAACGTGTGTCCAAAGGTTTTGAACATGTGTTTAAAGACTCTGAACGTCTGTTCAAAGACTTTGAACAGAGATATCGGATAGGTTCATGGATAATTTCGGTATAGCTCAACAACAAAAGAATCCGCAAGCAAGTAGCATTGTTTGCGGATTCTTTTGTTCTATGCTTCTTACGCATAAGCCTTCGAAGAGGAACTCTCTGCGGCTAAACCTTGATATTGCCCCGATTCGGCCTCGTATGCGTGGGCCTTCGGATAGAGGGTCTGTCAGCTCATCACTCTATCTTGGGCTTCAGTTCATCGGGCGACTCGTTGGTGAACATGTTCACGGCGGGGGCTGAGTGAGTGAAGAGACGGGTGATGGTCTGCGGTTCCACGGTGATGGAGGGAGCGAAGTCAGCGCTGGTCATGTACTCCAGTATGGCCTTGCGCATCTGGCGGGCCACCACGCGGCGGTTGAGGTCGGTCGTGAGGTCCATCGTAGTGAGAAGGAGTTTGCCCTTGCCCACGTTGGCCTCCACCATCATGCCCAGCTTGCGGCTCACGTGCCACGTGTCGATGGGTTGGATGGCAGGCTGGTAGCCGAAGGGGAACTCGCGCAGGTTGATGACCTGTGCCTTGTTGAGCAGTTCCCACCAGTTGAGGTTGCTCCAGTCGTCGGTCAGGAAGTGCTTGAACAGCGGATGTTGCTTGTCTATGGTGGCTCCCGTGGTGTGAGGCGGACGCATCTTAAACCAGCTGGTGTTCCAGAACACGGGCAGGTAGGTCTGCTTCACGTCGGCTCCCATCTTCACCTTACCGCCAGCCAGCACCAGTACTTTTCCTCCCTGCTCCAGTGTCTGCAATGCCTTGGCATCGAGGGTGTCTGTGATGAGGACATCATCCGCCTTGGGCATCTCCACTTGGGTGGGATACACCCAAAAGTCCCATTGGTTGTGGGCTTGGGTTCCTTCCACCTGCACGTGAAGGGTCAGTTTGGCCGGAGCCTGTACCATGGATAACGGGCAAGCCACTCTACGCAAGTCGATATTCTTGTCTACGGGGAGGTTCTGGCAGCAGAGGGTACCGTTGGCGTACTCACGTCCCTGCTCATCGTGGATGCGGTAGGTCACATGGGCATCCTTCAGTGTCTGCTGGCTGGCGTTGTAGAGTTCCACGGGCACACTCAGCACCTCCATGTCGGTGTAGACGAACTTGGGGAACTTGGCCAGCGGCACCACCGGGGCACAGAACTGGCGCCAGTCGGTGCTGTCGCAGTAGCCTTTTTCGCGCCAATGTACATTGAGCACACCCACCAGTGCGGTGCCCTGACCGCTGTAGTCGTTGAGCGAGAGCATCTGGAATCCGGCGAAGTCGCGTGTGCGCAGGTTGCGCTCGATGTCGTACTTATAGGCCAACGTCTGCAGTTTACCGCTGGCATGGAGGAATTTCTCGGCTTGTGAGGCCATGCCGTTGTCGCGCAGCAGGTCGGCGAATATCTCGAAGTTGCGTGCCTTGTAGGCTCCGGTGTATTGCGAGGTCTCCTTCAGGTCGGGGAAGGCGCACCACTGTCCGGTCTCGTGCGAGAGGAAGGGCTCGTTGTTGTCGAACTCCTTCACGGTCTTTCCCTTCTGCGTAACCTTGAGCATGTTGTCGTTGAAGTTGTCTTCAGACTGCGGAGCCTTGCGGTCCCAGTTGAGTCCGCGGGCACCACCCTTCACGTGGTACTGGCTCTTGGGGTCCCACGCCCATCCGCCGCCTACGGATGCTCCGGTGTAGAGGCGGCGGTCGTCGCCGGTAGCTTTCCAGGCGTCGACGAAATCACCGACCCACTCTACCCAATTGCCTGCCGGCTCGTTGCCGCAGGCCAGGAAGCAGAATGAGGGGTGATTGCCATATCGGGCCACCATACGCTGGGTCTCCTCCATCAAGTAGCGGTCTATCGACATGCCGTTGCCCAAGCGTACGCCATGGTTAGGCCACGACGGACCTTCGGGTTGCAGATAGAAGCCAACCTGGTCGGCAGCCTCGAAAGCGGCCTCGGGCGGACAGAAGGAGTGGAAGCGCATGAAGTTGAGTCCGTATTGCTTGCATTTGCGGAAGATGCCGAGCCACGACTCCACGTCGGTGGGTGCATAGCCTGTCTCGGGGAAGCAGCAGTTCTCCACCGTGCCGCGCATCCAGGTTTTTCGGCCGTTCATGTAGAACTGGCGGCCTTCGGCGGTAATCCGCCGCATGCCGAAGTGAGTCGTCATGGTGTCGGTACCCAAGATAGTGGTCAGGGTATAGAGGTTGGGGGTGAACTCATCCCACAGCTTCACATCGGCGCCCATGGGCAGTGTGACAGCGAAGAGTCCGTCCTCACCCTCCTTCACGCCTTTGCACTGATGGCGCTGTCCGTCCACCAGGAACACGAAGTTGCCCTTTTTCTTACTGCCCACCACATCCATGGTCACACGGATATGCCGGTTCTCCACATCGGGGTACACCTGTACGTTGCGGAGGTATTGTTGCGGACGAGCCTGCAGTTCCATGCGTCCGACGATGCCGTTCCAGTTGCCTTGTGTCTGGTCGGTCACGCTGTGGGAGTCCTGTCCCACACAGACGTTCTCTATGCCGTTGTAGACGCGCACCTCTATGGCGTTCTCCGCACCATATTTAATATAAGGGGTGATGTCCCACTCATGAGGCACCGAGAGGGACGAATCGCGCCCTGCCAGTTGTCCGTTCACCCACACGGTGGTCTCTATGTGGGGGCGCTCCAGGTAGAGCATCACCCGCTGTTTGTTCCATACCTGAGGCACGGCCACCGTCTTGCGGTACCATGCGTTGCCCACGTAGTGGTGCTCGGGGGTCAGGAAGAAGGGGAACTTGATGTTGCCCTCCACTTGGTATTTCTTCATGTAGGGGTTGAAGTAGAACGACGAGTCGTAGGTACTTCCCGTCCACCGGGTGTTCACGTCCACCTTGTCGCCTTTGCCTCTTGTGGTCATCGAGCCCGGCAATTGGATGCGGTCGTTGTACTCGGGCTTGTCGCCTTGGGCGAATTGCCATTCGCCGGACAGGTCGATGGTTTGTGCGCTCAGTTGCATGGAGAGTCCCAATGCCAACAATGTAAAGAGGTGCCTTTGTTTCATGTCTTTAATATTAAGGTTCATTTGGGTATAAACGTCGCAAAGCTACGAAAAAACAATGTACCCAACAACAGAAAAAGGCCAAAGTGCAATACTTCAGCCCTTTCTCTCCATCACCAACTATTGTCCGGCTAAGTCTCCCTTGAGACAGAACGGTGACAAGAAACCATTGCCATTACCAGCTGTCCGTCCGGAACGGCGATGCCAACAGTCCCTCTTTGTTGATGAGATTGGCATCCTCCGGATTGTCGGCCCATGCATAGCGTACAGCTACAGGAACTTTCACGTCGGGACTGCTGACCACAACGGTGTTGCCTTTGATCACGGCATCCGCCCACACGAATTTCTTGTCCTCACCGGCAATGGCAAAGTGGTTCAACTTCTTGCCTTTGCAAGCCAGGCCACTGCCAGTCTCGGTAAAGGTAATGACAATCTTGTCCCCCTCCACCTTCATGCTCCGGTAGAGCGGTCCTGAGCTGACCAGCTTTTCACCATAGACCAGCTTGCGGGCTCCCAGGAAGAGGCGGTGAGCCATCTCCTTCTTGTTCAGCGGATGGATATCGTTCCACTCGCCTATGTCATACGTCACTGCCAAAGCTGTATTGGAGACCGCCAAGGCTGTCTGGAATTGCGCTTCGCGGATGTTGGCCCAACCGCTGTTGGAGGGTTGGGCACGCTTTTCCATAAAATTGGGCAACTGGACCAATAGGAACGGCATCTGAGGCATCTTCCAAAGGTCGCGCCAGTTGGCTATCAACGACTGGAGCATTCCGGCATATTGACCTGCAAATCCTGCATTGGATTCGCCCTGATACCAGATGGCACCTTTCACAGCATAGTCACGGAGCGGATAAATCATGCCGTTGTAGAGCCCTGAGCCTACACGTTTGACACCCGTCAATTGTTCAACCCGCACGTTGCCTTTTTCTATCTGACAAGTCCACTGGCCGGTGAGGTCCATCTCAAAACCGTCACTCACCAATTTGTAGGGTTTGTCTGCGATGAACTCACCATTGCCTGCCTGTGACTGGATGCGCACGGCAATGATGTTGCGTCCCTGCCGCAGGATTCCGGCCGGGATGTCATACTTGCGGGGTGGATAAGTGTAGGTTGTCCGGCCAACGAAGTGTCCGTTCACGAAGGTCGAATCGCTGTCCACCAATGTCCCCAAGTACAATTTGGCATGTTTGTGGTGCATGGAAGCCGGCAGGTCAATTTCCTTTTGGTGCCATACGGCTCCCCGGCAGTCGATGCCATTGTCCTTCCACCGGCCGGGCACATTCATGGTGTACCTGTCATTGCGCAGGAAAGCCGGTTCAGGGAACTTGCACAGGTGTTCCTCGCTTATCCAGCTTTCGATGCTGGAACCGCCCAAGCTGGACACCAGCATGCCAACAGGTACTCCTGTGTGTCGGTAAGCCTCCTGTGCATAGAAGTAAGCCAAAGCCGTCCAGTTCATCACGTCGGAAGCAATGGCCGAGTGCCAGACGGCATCGCCGGCAATTTCATCGTTCACCCCGTACACATCGTTTTGTGTGGGGACTTTGTAGCAACGCACCATGTGGTTGTTGGACACATTGATTTCGGGGAACATGTCCGTCAACCGCGTGACGGGAGTTTCCATGTTCGACTGACCTGAGCAGAGCCACACGTCGCCTACGAGCACGTCACGCACTACGATTTCGTTGACCTCCAGAATGTAAGGTCCGCCAGCCTTCTGTGCCGGCAGGGTCACCATCCACTTGCCGTCCGTTCCGGCCTCGGCATTGTAGTGTTTGCCTTGGAAACGTACCGTCACCGTCTCGCCCTGGTCTGCCCATCCCCAGATTTTCAGTTCCGTGTCGCGCTGCAGCACCATACGGTCACTGATGAGTTTGGGCAACCGTATCTTGGCAATGCCCGGTGTTGCGGTGAACACCGCCAAGAGAAGAATTGTCAGTCTGACATAAAGATTCATCTGTATTTTCATAATTCAAAAGTATTGTTATTCTCCATTCATTCCAAACTATATATTCTCCGCCATCCGTCGGACGGGCGATTCATCCATAAAAAGGTAGCTCTTCTTGTAGCCGCCATAGTCTACGACAATCTTCTCGAACACAATGCCAGGGTCGAGAGGCTTGAGCATCAGCGTACACGATTCTTCCCTGTCGGTGGGCAGGTTCAGACTGACAGTGCTCTCCACTACTCTGCGCGCCACGGTCGGATAAAACTTGGAATAGACATTCTCCGGACTCTCATTCAGATCGCCGTTGAAGTTGACCGTCCTTGAATCCCCTCCATCGAAGGCCACTTCGTAACAGTGTCCTTCTATGTTCCTGAATGCGAGGGTCGACTTTACCACGACGTGAACCCTTACCTCTTTCACCTCCTTGGGAATCTCCATCCGATAAGCCAGAGAAGCATCCTTGACGTCCTTGGAGTAAGGCATGAGTGAGACACCGCTCAGCGTACGTCCCATGTAAGGGATGACGGTCCACTTGGCCTCACCGGCATCTTCTTTCCTGTAGAAATGTTCGGCTTCCATCACCACCACGTTGTCCGCACCTCTGAACACATAACCGCCGGTTCCCGGTCCGGGGTTCGCTATGCGATAGACTTGAGGAAGTTTGTCAGCGGGGAAATTGTCGTTCCACGACGTGTAACCGATATGTTTCTGAATCATCATGTTCTTCCACTTGCCTCCAGACATCACGTTGTTGTAGTCATAGCACAGCAGCGAGTCACGCTCGAATGCCCTCTCCACTTTGTCCGCCCACTCATTGGCTTGTGGATTGTTCTCTTTGTAGAGCTTATGGTTGACGGCTTGGGCGTAATACATTTCATACAGATTGGCCATTGCCTGCACGGGGAACAGGATAATCTGCTTATAGGCGTCACGACTGCCTTCGGGTAGCGAAAGGTATTGACGCAAGGCCTCTGCCTCCAGTGTCAGAAACTCGCTGCACACTTGTTGCCACTCACCCGTTTCCAGATTATAAGTCGAGGCATCCAACATCTCGGGAGTCACTCTGCCGGCGTATTTGCTGTAAAGGTTCAGGATACGTGCCGCCTCATCAGCCTGGTCGGCACCGAACTGCTGAGCGCAGAAGTCCCGGGTGTGGTCCAGCAGGTTGGAGGCATTGTAGCGGACCGGATTCCATGCCATGTCGAGGAAGAGCGAGATGGGGTACTCCATGGGCTTCAGGTCGCCCACGTTCAGAATCCAAAGTTTGTCCACTCCATAATCATAAGTGAGTTGCAACTGTTCCCACATGTTCTGCACCGGCGTCACATTGAGCCATTTGGTATTACGCGGAGCGCCCACATAATCCACATGGTAATAGAGGCCGTAACCACCTGGATGCTTGCGTCCTTCCAGGTTGGGAAGCCGGGTCACGTCGCCCCAGTTGTCGTCGGTAAGCAGCATGATGACATCATCCGGAGCCCGCAGTCCCTGGTCGAAGTAGCGCTGCACTTCCTTATAGACTGCCCACACTTGCGGACGTTGCTTGGCAGGCTTGCCGGTCACCTCCTCAATGATTTTGCGTTGGTTCTTGAATATCTTTTTGAGCAACTGTATGTTTTTCTCGTCCTGTGCCGTCATCTCATGGTCCCTGCCTTCCTTACCGCCCATGGGTGCATCGCCGTCGCCACGCATCCCGATGGTGATGAGGTCTTCCGTATTCTTGGCACGTTCGATGCCCTCGCGGAAGAAGTTGTCAATGACAGTCTGGTTCTTCTCATAGTCCCACACGCCATACTGTTTGCGGTTGCGCGCCCACTCCTGGTGGTTGCGTGCCATCGGCTCGTGGTGCGAAGTACCCATAATTATACCCATTTCATCGGCAGTTTTACTATTCTGCACATCATCGGCATAGAAACTCCATGACCACATGGCCGGCCACATCATGTTGCCGCGCAAGCGCAGAATCAGTTCAAACGCCCGGGCATAGAAACGGTGGTCTCCATAGTTGGTCTTGTAAGTGAAGTTCACCCATCCGGTAAGGCATGGGGCCTCGTCGTTGAGAAAGATGCCGCGGTATTTCACGGCGGGTTCACCTGCCGTATAGGTGCCTTTGGCCATGGAGAGGTTCTGCTGTTGACGGACCGGCACGTCTGCCCAGTCATACCATGGAGAGACGCCCAATTGTTCCGACAATTCATAGATGCCGTAAATCGTGCCGCGCTTGTCGCTGCCGGCAATGACGAGTGCCTCATCTATTCCCTCCAACGGTTCGGCAATCACCGTCATTACGTACTTCTCCCACTTCCCTTTCAGTGGGGAGACATCCAGCTTCTTCCGTTTGGCCATTTCTTTGACGAAGCGGCTGTTCAGCGTACCCACAATGACAAGCCGTTTATCATCGGGTCGGGAGAGCAACGTAGCTTTCCGGCCGGTCACTTTGGCAAAGTCCTCCTGCAGATTGGCAGCAGCAATCCGTACGCCGATGTCATCAGCCTCGTCCATCAGGATAGAGACAGGCTTTCCCGCCTCCACAAGTGTGAAACGTGCTGAAGAAAGTTCCGAAGAGGTGATTCCCTTATGGTCTATGGCCTGCAATGGAGTTACCCCGAGCAATACGCAGCACACTGCGATCATGTCCTTTACTTTCATCATACTTGTATGTGTTCTCATGTCATTAAAATCCTACGATGCAAAGTTAGACAATTCACAATTCCACAAGCTCACAAAAGTTTCATTTCCCAGTGTTCGTGTTTCAGCTGCGTTACAAATGTTTGTCCATTTGTAAAGTCATGCCTGCCGACTCATGAAGACGGACCCATAGTCGTACCGATGACAACGCTCAACGTGCGTACACTTTCCGGTGATGAACGAACGTAACAATAGGGTCTATCTTGGTTAAAAAGTACAAAATACAGCTCTCATGAAACAACCTTTCGGGCCCCACTATGTCAAAGGGATAACAGAACTACTTATAAACAATATTAATCCGATATGATGAAAAAATACGTTTTAAGCGCTATTTGTGCGGGACTGCTCTGCTCTACAGCTTTTGCGCAGTATCCGTCAGTATCCAAAGAAGCCAGTGAGGAGTCGGCCAAGAGACGGTCGGAGGCCTCGAAAGCATCGAAAGAAGCGTGGGCAGAAGCCTACAAGATTGTACAGAAAGAAGCCAAAGAGGGACGTCCCTACATTCCTTGGGCAGCGCGTCCGTGTGACCTGCCCCAGGCGCGCATCCCGGCATTCCCCGGTGCCGAGGGTGGCGGTATGTATTCGTTCGGTGGTCGTGGCGGTCGTGTCATCACCGTCACCAACCTCAACGACAGTGGTCCCGGCTCGTTCCGTGAGGCTTGTGAATCCGGTGGAGCACGCATTGTCGTGTTCAACGTTTCCGGTGTCATCCAGTTGAAATCGCCCATCCGTGTGAGAGCTCCATACATCACCATTGCCGGACAAACTGCTCCGGGCGAAGGTGTCTGCGTAGCCGGAGAGACCTTCGGTGTGGATACGCACGACGTGGTGGTGCGCCACATGCGCTTCCGCCGTGGTATCACCGACGTGACCAGCCGCGACGATGCCTTCGGTGGCAACCCCGTGGGCAACATCATGATAGACCACTGCTCCTGCTCGTGGGGACTGGACGAGAACATCTCCTTCTATCGTCATATGTACGACCCCAGCGAGGGACAGTACCAGGTTACCGAGCAGAAGCTCCCTACGGTGAACGTGACCATACAGAACACCATCTCTGCCAAGGCGCTCGACACCTACAACCACGCCTTCGGCAGCACCCTGGGCGGCGAGAACTGTGCCTTCATGCGCAACCTGTGGGCCAGCAACGCCGGACGTAACCCCTCCATCGGATGGAACGGCGTGTTCAACTTCGTCAACAATGTGGTCTTCAACTGGGTACACCGCTCGTCGGACGGCGGCGACTACACAGCCATGTTCAACATGATCAACAACTACTACAAACCGGGGCCTGCCACCACCAAGACCGGCAACGTGGGTCACCGCATCCTGAAGCCCGAGTCGGGCCGCAGCAAGCTCAACTACAAGCAGTACGGCCGCGTCTATGCCAACGGCAACATCGTGGAGGGCTATCCCGAGATCACCGCTGACAACTGGGCCGGCGGCATCCAGATAGAGACAGAGCCCAACACCGAGGGCCACACCGAATACATGCGCGTGAACGAACCGTTCGAGATGCCATACATCACCATCATCTCCGCCAACGAAGCATACAACTACGTGCTGCGCAACGTGGGTGCCAACATCCCCTGCCGTGACATCATCGACGAGCACATCATCGACGAGGTGCGCACCGGCGAGGCTTACTACGACAAGAAGATGGCCAAGGACTACTACGGACCGCTCTGGGGACTGGCAGACAAGTCGAAGAACGAGGAGGGTACCTTCAAGTACCGTTCGCGTGCCAAGGACTCATACAAGCAGGGCATCATCACCGACATCCGTCAGATGGGCGGCTACCCCGAGTATAAAGGTACACCATACGTAGACTCCGACAACGACGGCATGCCCGACGAATGGGAGAAGGCCAACGGACTGGACCCCAACGACCCCAGCGACGCCAACAAGGACTGCACAGGCGATGGATACACCAACATCGAGAAGTACATCAACGGCATCAGCACGAAGTATAAAATAGACTGGACCGACCTGCGCAACAACTACGACACGCTGGCCGAGAAGGGCAAACTGATGTAATCACTAACTGAAATTGACACAAGAAATGAAGATAAGATGCACTATACTCTGTCTGCTCCTTGTCTGCTTCGCCACCGCGACGCAGGCCGTGGAGCTCAACAGCAAGGACCGCGATGCGAAGTATGTAGAGAGCATCGTGAAGCGCTCACAGAAGATTGTAGACAAGCTCGGCATTGCCGACACTGTCACAGCAAAAGAAGTACGCAACATCATTGCCAACCGCTACTTCGAACTAAACGACATCTACGCTGTCCGTGATGCCAAACTGAAGGAGATAAAGGAATCGGGAATTACAGGCACACAGAAGGACGATGCCATCAAGGCCGCCAATGCAGTAAAGGATGCCGCCCTGTACCGCTCACACTTCGCCTTCCCCGCAGCCTTGTCACTCTACATCAGTGATGCACAGATAACCGCCGTGAAGGACGGCATGACTTACGGAGTGGTGAAAGTGACTTACGATGCTCACTTGGACATGATTCCTTCGCTCACCGACGAGGAGAAGGCACAAATCTACGCCTGGCTGGTGGAGGCTCGTGAGTTCGCCATGGACGCCGAGAACTCCAACAAAAAGCACGAGACATTCGGCAAGTTCAAGGGCCGCATCAACAACTACCTCGCCGGGCGTGGCTACGACCTGAACAAGGAACGTCAGGAATGGTACAAGCGCATCGAGGAGCGCAAGGCACAGAAGAAAAAATAGCCCTCATTCTCCATCCGCTTAGGCTAACCTGACTTTTAGCCTAACCGAGACATGGAATAATTGCAACTACGTCTAATGAACACGGGCGATGAAGCTACCAATCAACGGCAAGCCTCATCGCCCGATGTTTTTGCTGGACGTGCACTCACTCCGCCTTATGATGGTGCCCGAAGGGAATCTTCGGGAAGAGCTTGCGGAAGTGGGTCAAGTGCAAATGGAGGGTGACCGAGCCACCTGCCACTACCAGCGTCACGGCAGTGATAATCATCACGAGACCTACGATGTCGCGGGGCGTGAGGGTTTCATCGAACACCACCACACCAAAGAAGATGGCGGTGACAGGTTCCAAGGCACCCAAGATGGCCGTCGGCGTGGAGCCAATGTACTGTATGGCAAGGGTGGTGCAGAAGAACGAGATGGCGGTCGGCAAGATGGCCAATGCGATGAGGTTGCCCCACAAGTACCAGTCCGTGGGTACGGTGAGCGGACAGAAGGCCACCAAGCGGATGACGTAGAGGAATACTCCGAACAGCAGCACGTAGAAGGTGACACGCAGCGTAGGGATATTCTTCAGCACAGGCTTGTTAACTCCCACCAGATAGATGGCATACGAGAGGGAGGAGAGCATCACCAGCAGGGTACCGGCCAGACTCAGTGTGCCGCCGTCGCTGGTATTGTAGAGCATGCCGATGCCGCCCAAGGCCATCACCAGACAAAAAGCGGTCATCAGGGAGAGACGCTCCTTGTAGACCAACGCCATGATGAGGGCTACCATGATGGGGTAGACAAACAGCATGGTGGAGGCAATGCCCGCGGCCATATAGTTGTAGCTCAAGTAGAGGCAGAGCGACGAGGCCGCCATCAGCACACCCATTACCACGAGGGGCAGTACCTCCTGCCGCTGCAGCTTCAGCGAGTGTCCGCGCGCCTTCAGCATCACCGCCACGATGGGCAACGCCAACAGGTAACGGAAGAAGAGTACGGAGTCGGGATTCATCCCGTTGCTATAGAGCGGCAGGGTAAACAACGGGTTCATGCCGTATGTGGCAGCAGCAATGGCACCCAGTGCGAAGCCTTTAACTTTCAAGTTCATCATATAAGACAAGACGTGTAGATTCTTTCGGACTGCAAATTTAGTGTATGTGTGTGGGGTAGCAAACTTTTTGCCATTAAACCTTTGTTACACGGAAATGTCATAAGGATGCGATACAACTAGTTTCTCAATTTACGTTAAATAACACGGCGATTGCCGTGAGTTGTTTGAGACGACAATGATTTTTCAATAATTTTGTAGACTAACAGAGGTAGCGCTTGCTACCGCCAATTGATATAATACCATTAAGAACGAACATTTATGAAACATTTCACTAAACAAATGTTGACGGTAGCGACAGGTTGCCTGTTCCTTGCCCCCGTAAATGCGCAAGACCGTATCCACTATACTGGTACTGAACTATCGAACCCCAACGAGCACGACGGACAGCTCTCGCCCGTGGTGGGTGTGCACAACATACAGACGATGCGAGCTACCCGCCGCTACGACCTCTATTCCACCAACGGCAACGGATGGACCTACAACCACCAGCCGATGATGGCCTACTGGAACGGAAAGTTCTATATGCACTACCTCTCCGACGTGGTGGACGAGCACGTGCCGCCCTCGTGCACTCTGCTGCAGACCTCTGCCGACGGCTACACATGGACGGCCCCGGAGGTGCTATTCCCCGTCTACCACTTGACGGACGGCACCACAAAGGACGGCACGGTGGTGGCAAAGAACCTGGATGCCGTGATGCACCAGCGCGTGGGATTCTACGTTTCCAAGTCGGGCAAGCTCATCGCCATGGGCCACTATGGCGTCTGTCTGCATCCGAAGGACGACCCCAACGACGGCAACGGCGTGGGACGTGTAGTGCGCGAGATTCACGAGGACGGCACCTTCGGCCCCATCTACTTTATCTATTACAACCACGCCTTCAACGAGAAGAATACCCTCTATCCTTACTATACACGCTCAAAGGACAAAGCCTTCCGACAGGCTTGCGACGAGATTCTCGCCAACCCGCTCTACCGCATGCAGTGGGTGGAGGAGGCCGACCGAGAAGACCCTATCCTACCCTTGAAGGACATCTATAAGGCTTTCTGCTGGTACACACTGCCAGACGGACGCATCGCCTGTCTGTGGAAGCATGCGCTGACTTCCATCAGCAGCGACGGCGGCAACACATGGGAGCAACCCATCGGCCGTGCCAAAGGATTCGTCAACAGCAACGCCAAGATATGGGGACAGCGGTTGAGCGACGGCACCTATGCCACTGTGTACAACCCCTCGGAGTTTCGCTGGCCACTGGCCATCTCACTGAGTAAGGACGGACTGGAGTACACCACGCTAAACCTGGTGCACGGCGAGGTGCCGATGATGCGCTACTGCGGTCAGTACAAATCGTTCGGCCCGCAGTATGTGCGAGGCATCCAGGAGGGCAACGGCACACCGGCCGACGGCAACCTGTGGGTGACCTACAGTGTGAACAAGGAGGACATGTGGGTGGCCCGCATCAAGGTGCCCGTGCAGCAACACGCCTCCAGTCATGCCGACGAGGATTTCGCAGACTTCAAGACGCTGGCGGACCTGGACATGTGGAACCTCTACTCTCCCGTGTGGGCTCCCGTGTCGCTGGAGCAGAAGAATGGCACCACATGGCTTACCCTGAAAGACAAGGATCCGTTCGACGCCGCCAAGGTGGAACGGAAGATACCCAATACGAAGGAGCTGAGCGTGGAGTTCGACCTGATGGCCGAGCAGAACGACCACGGCACAATGCAGATAGAGTTTGTAGATGAGGACGGCACAGCCTGCGCACGCTTCGACCTCACCCCCGAAGGGGAGTTCCGCTCCAAAGGCGGTGCCCGCTACGGCAAGGTGCTGATGTATGAGCCGGGCAAGTGCTACCATGTGAAGGTGGACGTGTCGGTAACCAACCGCAACTCGGTGGTCTATGTGAACGGCGAGAAGAAGGCTACCCGCATGCTCTTCGCTCCGGTTGCCAGCATCGAGCGCATCGTGTTCCGCACGGGCGAACGTCGGCACTACCCCACCGTGAACACATGGGCCGACCAGTATGAAGACGCTCCCAACGCCAACGGGGTGGACCCGGAGGCTACGTTCCGCATCGCCAACGTGAAGAGCGCATCAATGGACGCCGACGGCTCGGCTGCCGTGCTGCGGTATGCCGACTACAAGCACTACGTGGACTACTTCAACACCATGGAGGACGAGAATATTGCACAGGCCATCCCCAACGCGCAGGCTTCGAACTGGATGAAGGAGAACATCCCCCTGTTCGACTGTCCCGAGAAGGACTTCGAAGAGATGTTCTACTACCGCTGGTGGACGCTGCGCAAACACATCGAGGAGACTCCAGTGGGATACGGCATGACGGAGTTCCTGGTGAAGCGGTCGTATGCCGACAAGTATAACCTCATCTCGTGCGCCGTCGGCCACCACATCTACGAAAGCCGCTGGCTGCGCGACCCGAAATACCTCGACGGCATCATACACACATGGTACCGCGGCAACGAGGGCAAGCCGATGAACCGCATGATGAAATACAGCTCGTGGAACCCCGACGCCATCTACAACCGCTATCTGGTGACGATGGACACCACCTTCATCACCAACCTCTACACCGACCTCTGCGAGGAGTACAAGCGCTGGGAGGATACGCACCGCCTGGCCAACGGCCTCTTCTGGCAATACGATGTGCGCGACGGCATGGAGGAGAGCATCAGCGGTGCACGCAAGCAACAAAACGCCCGCCCCACCATCAACAGCTACATGTATGGCAACGCCATGGCATTGGCACAGATTGCCGAGTTGATAGGCAAGACTGCCGACGCTGAGATCTACTGCCAAAAGGCAGCGGAGACGAAACAACTGATAGAGACACGCCTGTGGAACGCACGGCATCAGTTCTTCGAGACCGTGCGGGGCGACACTTGTGCCCAGGTACGCGAGGCAATAGGCTACATGCCTTGGTACTTCAACCTCCCCTCAGAGCAATATAGCAAGGCATGGAAGCAGCTGAACGACGAGAATGGATTCTCAGCACCTTACGGACTGACCACCGCCGAACGTCGTCACCCGGAGTTCCGCACGCATGGCGTGGGCCAATGTGAGTGGGACGGTGCCATCTGGCCTTTCGCCACATCGCAGACCTTGACGGCACTGGCCAACTACCTGAACCACTCGGAGGCTCCGGTGGTGACGGACAGCACCTTCTTCCGCCAGATGCAACTCTACGTGGAGTCGCAGCATCACCGCGGCCGTCCCTACATCGGCGAGTATCTCGACGAGGTGACGGGCTACTGGCTCAAGGGCGACCAAGAACGAAGCCGCTACTATAACCACTCTACCTTCAACGACCTCGTCATCACGGGCATTGCCGGCCTGCGTCCGCGCGCCGACAAGAGTATCGAGGTGAACCCGTTGGTGCCGGAGGGTCAGTGGGACCACTTCTGTCTGGACAATGTGCGCTACCATGGCCACAACGTCACCATCCTGTGGGACCGCAATGGCGACCGCTACCATCAGGGCCGCGGACTGCGTGTATTGGTGGATGGACGCCTGGCCGGACAAAGCGACACGCTCAGTCGACTGATTTGTAAGGACGTACTTTGATTGGAAGCGACTTTATAGGAAAAACTTGACAGATGTAGATACTGAATACGATGAGAAACACAAAGATATTCCTGCTGGGATTGCTGACGTTCTGTCTGGCAGCCTCAGCAAAGGCGATAGAGGTGACCCGCGTCACATGCGAACTGACCACATCGCCCTTGGCACTGGCCACCACCACACCCCGCTTCGGCTGGCAGATGGATGGAGAACAGGGTTGCATGCAGTCCGCCTACGAGATAGAAGTCTACACCCTACAAGGCGGTGAGAAACAATACCTGTGGAAGAGCGGCAAGCAATGTTCCACACAGAGTCAGTTGGTGCCCTACGGTGGCACGGCACTCGAGCCGCTGCAACGCTACTGGTGGCATGTGAGGGTGTGGGACGAAGGGAATGTCGCCTCGGCCTGGAGCGACGCGCAAGAGTTCCGCATCGCACCAGACAAGCGTTTCCTCGACGCACAATGGGTAGGAGCCGTTACAAAGGCGGACGCCAAGTTGCCACAAGGTCGTCAGTTCACAGGAGGCGAGCTCAACGAACCTGCCGTCAAGGAGGCATGGAGCCAGGTGGACTCCATGGCATGGCGTAGCATCTGTCTGCGCAAGGAGTTCAGCGCCCCGCGACAAATAGCCGACGCCACAGTGTATGTGTGCGGACTGGGTCAGTATGAGCTCACCATCAACGGCACGAAGGTGGGCGACGGGGAGTTCACCCCACTCTGGAGCGACTATGACAAGACGGTCTACTACAATACCTACGACGTGACTTCACTGCTCCGCCAGGGCGACAATGCCCTAGGTGTAATATTAGGCAACGGATTCTACAACGTGGTGGGTGGCGGACGCTACCGCAAACTGCAGATAGGATTTGGTCCCGAGACACTCTTCCTGAAGATGCTCATCCGCTACACCGACGGCACCTCGCAGACGGTGGCCACGGATAGCACGTGGCACTACGACCGTAGTCCAGTGACGTTTCACTCCATCTACGGGGGTGAGGACTACGACGCCCGCCTGGAACAGGCAGGGTGGGACAAGCCTGGCTTCGACGACACCGAATGGAAGCCCGTGGTCGTGCAGGAGGCTCCAAAGGGTATGCTGACACCTCAACAAACCACACCGGTGAAGATTATGAAGCGCTACGGTGTGCAGGAGAGCTACAAACTCACGACAGAGGATGTGCGCAAGGCCACCAAAGCCACCAAGCGCACTGTGGACGCATCGGCCCAATTACTCGACATGGGACAAAACCTCGCAGGCTTCCCCGAGATAACGGTGAGCGGCAAACGGGGACAGAAGATTACTCTGGTAGTAGCCGAATCGGTGGTGGACAGCTGCCACGCCACCAACCAACGACAGACAGGACGACAACATTATTATACCTACACGCTGAAGGGCGACAAACGGGAGACGTGGCATCCACGCTTCTCGTACTACGGCTTCCGTTACATCCAATTGGAGGGAGCGGTGCTGAAGGGACAGAAGAATCCCGACAAACTGCCCGTGGTGCACAACATCCAGTCGTGTTTCGTACACAACGCGGCTGCGGACGTCAGCTCGTTCACCTGCTCCAATAAAATCTTCACGCAGGCACACCAGCTCATCCACAACGCCGTGCGCAGCAACATGCAAGCAGTCTTCACCGACTGTCCGCACCGCGAGAAGTTGGGATGGTTGGAGCAAGACCACCTCAACGGACCTGGTCTGCTCTACAACTACGACCTTACCACCTATTACCCAAAGTTGATGCGCGACATGGCCGACGCACAGCAGACCAACGGCATGGTGCCGACCACCGCTCCGCAATACACCATCTTCGAAGGTCCGGGACTGGATGTCTTCGCCGACTCGCCCGAGTGGGGCAGCGCTATGGTGGTGATACCGTTCCTCTACTACGACACCTACGGCGACGACTCACTCATCCGCCAGTACTACCGACAGATGCAGGACTACGTGGACTATCTCTCGTCGCGCGCCGAAGGGAACTTGATTGACTTCGGACTGGGCGACTGGTACGACTATGGCGACTTCCGTGCCGGATTCTCACGCAACACTCCCGTCGGGTTGGTAGCGTCGGCACATTATTATATGGACATCCGCTACATCGCCGAAGCGGCCCGTATGCTGGGCAACAGCTACGATGCGGACTACTATACCCGCCTGGGCAACGACGTGAAGGAAGCCTTCAACGGCAAGTACTTCAATGCCGAGACCTGCCAGTACGGCACGGGCAGCCAAACCAGCAACTCCCTGCCGCTGTTCCTCGGCATAACGCCCACAAAGAGCCGGGCTGCCGTGCTGCGCAACCTCGTGACGGACATCCGTCAACACGGCACGCGCCTCACCACGGGCGATGTGGGCAACCGCTACCTTTTCCAAACCTTGGCACGCGCTGGGCTGGACGAGGTGATGTATGCCATGCACAACCACGAGGAGGCACCCGGTTATGGCTTTCAGCTGAAGTTCGGCGCCACCACGCTCACCGAGCAGTGGGACCCGCGCCAAGGCTCGTCGTGGAACCACTTCATGATGGGACAGATTGACGAGTGGTTCTTCTATTCGCTGGCCGGCATACAGAGCAACCCCACTGAGAAAGGCTTTCAGCACTTTGTACTCCGTCCACAGACGCCGGGCGACCTCACCTCGCTGGATGCCACCTACCGTACGCTCTACGGTGAGATACGGGTCAGTTGGCAACGCACCGAGGGAGAGTTCACCCTGCAGGTGACCGTGCCCGCCAACTGCACGGCAGAGGTCTATCTACCCGGTGAGGAGCAATCCGCCGGCGTGGTGAAGAGCGGCACACATACCTTCATCCTACCACTGAAGATGAAACATCATAAAAACCCAAGATAATAAAGAATCATGAAACATTTCACATTGTCAGTATTGTTTCTCTCCGCTGCCGTAAGCGTAGGGGCACAAAACACCTACGAGAATCAGTTCACCCGTCCGCTAGGCGACGTGCTGACCGACATCAGCCACCGCTTTCAGGTACAGCTGAAATATAACATCGACACCACAGGGCTGAAGCTCCCCTATGCCGACTCGCGCATCCGCCCCTACTCAGTGGAGGAATCGCTCACCAACGTGTTGGCTCCATTCGACTTCAAGTTCGTGAAGCAAGACGGCAACCTCTACAAGATAAAGCCATACGAGTATGCCCGCCGCACAGATAAGGACGGGGAGGCGATGATCGCTTACCTGAAGACTCTCTACCGCGACCGGGCCTCCTTCGAGCAGCGCAAGACGGTGCTTAAGAGGGAGGTACGCAAGTTGCTGGGTATCGACCCCATACTGGAGCGGCGTGTGCAGGCAGATCCTATACTCTCCAAGGAACGTAAGTACAAGGATTATACAGTGCAGAACTTCGCCCTGGAGACACTGCCCGGGCTCTACGTATGCGGCTCCATCTACGCACCCCGCACGAAGGGACAACATGCGCTCATCATCTGTCCCAACGGACACTTCGGCGACGGACGCTACCGCGAGGACCAGCAACTGCGCATGGCCACACTGGCCCGCATGGGAGCTATCTGCGTGGACTACGACCTCTTCGGTTGGGGCGAGTCGGTGCTGCAGGTGAGCTCCACAGGTCACAACACCAGCATCGCACAGGTCATTCAGGCCATGAACGGCATCTCCATACTCGACTACATGATGACCCGCCAGAATGTGGACTACATGCGTGTGGGTGTGAACGGCGGTTCGGGCGGCGGCACGCAGACGGTGCTGCTTACGGTACTCGACGACCGCTACACGGCAGCCTGTCCGGTGGTCAGCCTGGCCTCGCACTTCGACGGCGGCTGTGCCTGCGAGAGCGGCATGCCCATCACCCAAGCGGGGGGTGGCACCTGCAATGCCGAACTGGCAGCACTCTTCGCTCCCAACCCGCTATGCATCGTCTCCGACGGCAAGGACTGGACCCACACCGTGCCCACGCTGGAGTATCCCTTCATCAAGCATGTATATGAGCACTACTTGAGTGCAAAGAGCGTCACCAACGTGCATCTGCCCGAGGAGGGTCACGACTTTGGTCCCAACAAGCGCAACGCGGTGTACGACTTCTTCATCAATATCTTTGGGCTCGACCGTAGCAAGCTAGACGAGTCGAAGGTGACCGTGGAACCCTTCGAGGCACTCTACAGCTTCGGCAAAGATGGCGAGAACCTTCCTAAGGATGCCATCCGGTCCATCAACGACCTGGGCAAGTACTTCGGTGCACAGACCGTGCGCAACGCCGCTGCCGACGAGTCGGTGCTGAAAAAGTCGCAGAGCATCGTCAAGGCACTGAAGCTGACGGACAAGAAGGTGGAGAACCAAGTGGTGACCGCCATCTACAACCACCGACGTGCCGTACGCGACTGGCACAACTCGCACCCCTACACCATCATCCCCGAAAAAGACCCTGCCACAGGCAAGATTCTCAGCAAGATAGAGCGGGAGATGATGGCGGACAAGACGATACCGGCAAGCGTACACGAGCGGTTGGTGAAGGAACTCAACCGCTCCCTCACCCCCGAGCAGGTGGAGCAGGTGTTCGACGGCTACACCGTGGGCAAGGTGGCCTTCACCATGAAGGGCTACTATGCCATCGTTCCCGACCTCACCGACAAGGAGGTCAACGTGCTGGAGGGCTACCTGAAGCAGGCCCGCGAGGAGGCACTCGAGTGCAAGGGCATGAAGGCCATCTCGCAGGTGTTCGAGGTGTACAAGACCAAGTGCGAGCAGTATCTCAACCAAAACGGACGCGACTGGCGCAAGCTCTTCAAGGACTACGTGAACAAGCGCAACGCCGAGAAGAAAGCGAAGGCCGATACAAAGAAGAAATAATACACATATATAATATAGTATAAGAATGCGCATGATGAGACAGAGAGTTTCCCTGCGGGGACGATGGAAGTCCTCCTTCGTGATGGGTTTGCTGACAATAGCGTGTCTGCCCGGCATGGCCGAGGTGCAGCCGACGGACCATTCGGCACAAGAGTATAAACTATGGTACGACAGACCGGCACAAGTGTGGACCGAGGCCTTGCCGATGGGAAACGGACGGTTGGGCGTGATGCTCTATGGCAACCCTGCCGCGGAACAGATGCAGCTCAACGAGGAGACCATCTGGGCTGGTCGGCCCAACAACAACGCCAACCCCGAGGCATTGGAGTGGATACCGAAGATTCGCCAACTGGTGTTCGAGGGCAAATACCTCGAAGCACAGAACGCTGCCACGGCCCACGTGAAGGCCAGCACCAACTCGGGAATGCCCTACCAGAGCTTCGGCGACCTGCGCATCACATTCCCCGGACACTCCCGCTACGACCACTACTACCGCGAGCTGAGCCTCGACTCGGCCCGTGCCGTGGTACACTATAGGGTGGATGGAGTCAACTACCAACGGGAGACCTTCGTGTCGCTGACCGACCAGGTCATCATCACCCGCATCACGGCAGACCAACCCACTAAGGTGACCTTCAACGCCACCCTCACCTCGCCTCACCAGGATGTATTCATCGCCTCCGACGGAGACGACATCACACTGCAAGGCGTCAGTTCGCTCCACGAGAAGCTGAAGGGAAAGGTAGAGTTCCAAGGACGTGTCACCGCCAAGACGAAAGGTGGTGTGACCACCTGTCGCGACGGAGTGCTCACCGTGGAAGGGGCCGACGAAGCTGTTCTCTACACCTCCATCGCCACCAACTTCGTCAACTATAAGGACATCACGGCCGACTTTGTGGCCCGTGCCAAAGGGTACCTTACAAAGGCGCTCACCAAGGGGTACGATGAGGCGAAGCAGTCACACGTGGCCGCTTACCGGCAGCAGATAGGCACCGCCTCGCTCTGGCTAGGCGACGACCAGTATGCCGACGTGCCTACAGACCTGCGCATAGAGCGGTTCAAGCAGACCAACGACGCCTTCTTGGTGGCTACCTACTTCAAGTTCGGCCGCTACCTGCTCATCTCGTGCTCGCAGCCGGGCGGACAGGCAGCCAACCTGCAGGGCATCTGGAACGACAAACTCTTCCCCTCGTGGGACTGCAAATATACCTGCAACATCAACCTCGAGATGAACTACTGGCCATCGGAGGTGACCAACCTGAGTTGGCTCAATGAGCCCCTGTTCCGCCTCATCCGCGAGGTGAGCGAGACGGGTGCGGAGAGTGCACGCACGATGTACGGCTCCAATGGCTGGGTGCTCCACCACAACACGGACATCTGGCGTGTCACCGGTGCCATAGACAACGCCCCCTCGGGCATGTGGGCATCCGGTGGTGCCTGGCTCTGCCGCCACCTGTGGGAGCACTACCTCTACACGGGCGATGTGGAGTTCCTGCGTCAGGTCTACCCCATTCTGCGCGGTGCCGCCCTCTTCTTCGACGAGACGATGGTGAAGGAGCCCACACACGGATGGCTAGTAGCGTGCCCCAGCAACTCGCCGGAGAACACCCATGCGGGCAGTGGGGGCAAGGCCTCCACGGCAGCCGGCTGTTCGATGGACACGGAACTGGTGTTCGACCTCTGGAACGAGGTGATTGCCGCCTCAGAGATATTGGGCACCGACAAGGAGTACGCTGCCCGACTGCAGGAGCGCCTCAAAGAGATGGCTCCGCTGCAGATAGGCCGCTGGGGACAACTGCAGGAATGGATGTTCGACTGGGACAACCCCGATGATACCCATCGCCACGTGTCGCACCTCTACGCACTCTATCCGAGCAACCAGATATCACCCTACCGCACACCCGAGCTGTTCGACGCAGCACGTACCTCGCTCATCCACCGGGGTGACCCCTCCACGGGATGGAGCATGGGATGGAAGGTATGCCTGTGGGCCCGCCTGCTCGACGGCGACCATGCCTACAAACTTATCACCGACCAGCTCTCGCTGGTACGCAACGAGAAGAAGCGCGGCGGTACCTACCCCAACCTCTTCGACGCGCATCCGCCTTTCCAGATCGACGGCAACTTCGGCTGCACGGCCGGCATCGCCGAGATGCTGATGCAGAGTCACGACGGCTTCATCTTCCTGCTGCCCTCCCTGCCCACTCTGTGGAAAGAGGGTGAGGTGAAGGGACTCATGGCCCGCGGCGGCTTCGAGATAGACCTGGCATGGAAGGATGGTAAGGTGAGCCGCCTCGCGGTGACCTCGCACAAGGGTGGCAACTGCCGACTGCGTTCGCACTGTCGCCTCAGCGGCAAGGGGCTGAAGAGCGCCAAGGGGGATAACCCCAACCCGCTCTATCAACTCACCCAAGTGGCAGACCCGCTCATCAACAGCGAGGCACAGCTTGGTAAGGTGACGCTGCCGAAGACCTACCTCTACGACCTACCCACCGAGGCGGGCAAGAGTTATGTGCTCATCGGGAAATAAAAGGTTCCATTCCTACTCCTCCCTAAACGGGTGTGACGGATGGGGCCTATGCATATAAGGTATACCAGACGTGGGTTATCCACGTCGGTAAGTGTAAACCAAGAATATTAGAAACTAAAACCAATACGAAAGATGAAGAAGATTACACTCTTATCATTGCTCTGCCTCCTGTTGGCAAGCACCCTCAGCGCACAGAGCGTGCCCTGGAAAAACGGTAAACTGAAAGTGTCCGACAACGGACGGTACCTGCAACACGAGAACGGCACACCGTTCTTCTGGCTGGGCGACACCGGCTGGTTGCTGCCCGAGCGACTCGACCGCAACGAGGCAAGCTACTACCTCAACCACTGCCACCAAGCAGGCTTCAACGTGGTGCAAATACAGGTCATCAACGGCGTGCCCGCCATCAACGAATACGGACAGTTCTCCCACCCGGACGGATTCAACTTCAAGGACATCAACAAGAAAGGGGTCTACGGATACTGGGACCACATGGACTACATCATCCAAAAGGCCGAGCAGAACGGTATCTACATCGGCATGGTGTGCATCTGGGGCGGGCTTGTGAAACAGGGCCTCATGAGCGTGAAGGATGCCGAGGCATATGGTAAGTTCCTCGCCAATCGCTACAAGAACTCACCCAACATCATCTGGATTATGGGTGGCGACGTGCGCGGCGACATCAACCCCGACCAGTGGAACACCTTGGCACGCACCATCAAGAGCATCGACAAAAACCACCTGATGACCTACCACCCCTTCGGTCGTACGTCGTCCATCTACTGGTTCCACGATGCCGACTGGCTCGATTTTAACATGTTCCAGAGCGGACACCGCCGCTACGACCAAGTGAAGGGCGACGGCGACGACAAGGCCGAAGCTGCCGTGGCCGAGGACAACTGGCGCTACGTGGAGGCTGGTTGGGCCAAGACTCCCGCCAAACCTATCCTCGATGCCGAGCCTAGCTACGAGGACATCCCGCAAGGACTGCACGATCCGAAGCAGCCGCGCTGGCAGGCTCCAGACGTACGCCGCTACGCCTACTGGTCAGTCTTCGCCGGCTCATTCGGCCACACTTACGGTCACAACTCCATCATGCAGATGCTGAAGGTGGCCAACGACGGTGGCTACGGAGCCAACAAGACCTGGTACGAGGGTATGAAGGACCCCGGATACAGCCAAATGCAGTACTTGAAGAACCTCATCCTCACGTTCCCCTTCTTCGAGCGTGTGCCCGACCAGAGCATCATCGCCGAGGAGAACGGAACGCGCTACGAGCGTGTCATCGCCACCCGCGGCACGGACTACCTGTTGGTCTACAACTACACCAACCGCCCCATGAAGCTCGACCTGAGCAAGATCTCCGGTGCGAAGAAGAACGTGTGGTGGTATAGCGTTACCGACGGCTCGCTTCAGTACGTGGGCGAGTTCGACAGCAAGGTGCAGCCGTTCCATTTCGACGGTGCCTCCGGTGCCGGCAACGACCGCGTCCTCATCGCTGTGGATGCCTCCAAGAACTACCTCACCAAGGAACAGACCAACATTCCGACAAAATACTAATAAAATAGCAAGAGAAGGGAAAAGAGAGTATCTACACTCCCTCTTTCCCTTCTCTTTTTTCATTAAAGAATCAAGAGATACATTATGATGAAACGAATCGGTTCATTCCTACTGACGTTCCTCGTCACCTTAATAACACAGGCGGCGGTGAACGTGGGCCAGCTGCTCACCGAACGTCTCGAGGCTCCGCTCAACGTGGAGCGTGCGCAGCCCCGGCTCAGCTGGATCATCACCTCCGACGAGAACGGGGTGATGCAGACGGCTTACCACATACTGGTGGCCACCACGCCCGAGAAACTCGCCGCCGGCGAAGGCGACGTGTGGGACTCAGGCACAGTGGAGTCCGACCAGTCGGCATGGGTGCCCTACGGGGGACCTGCGCTGAAGAGCAACGGCCACTACTACTGGAAAGTGAAAGTGACCACCACCCGAGGCGAATCCCCTTGGAGCGAACCCGCCGAGTGGGGCATGGGCATGATGGGCGAACTGCAGTGGCGCGGCCAATGGATTGGCTGGGACGGCGCCTTCGAGTGGGACAAGGAGGTGATGCACAGTCAGCTCAGCGCACGCTACCTGCGCCGGGAGTTCAAGACCCAGAAGCAAGCCATCAAACGGGCCACGCTACACATCTGCGGACTGGGCATGTATGAGCTCTTCGTCAACGGACAGCGCATCGGCGACCAACAGTTGGCACCAGCCACCAGCGACTACCGCCGCACCTGCATCTACAACTCGTTCGATGTCACCCAACAACTGCGTAGTGCTAGCGCCGACAATGCCATCGGTGTTACCCTGGGCAACGGCCGCTACTACACCATGCGACAAAAGAACAAGCCCTACAAGATAGCTAACTTCGGCTACCCCAAGATGCGACTCAACCTCATCATCGAGTATGAGAACGGAGCCACGCAACGCATCAACAGCGACACAGACTGGAAGCTCACCGCACAAGGTCCTATACGCAGCAACAACGAGTACGACGGCGAGATCTACGATGCCCGCATGGAATTGGGCGACTGGACCCTACCAGGCTACGACGACTCCCGTTGGCTGGCGGCGCAACGCGTCAGCCTGCCCTACGGCACCCTGCGCGGCAACTCCGCACCCAACATGAAGGTGATGCAGCGACTGAAGCCAGCCACCTTCAAGCAGTACGGCGACCGCTACATGGTGGACTTCGGACAGAATACCGCCGGCTTCGTGCGCATCCGTCTGCCCAAGGCAGAGGCAGGCGACACCATCCGCATACGCTATGCCGAGCGGGTGAAGAACGACGGAGCGGACCTCGACGTGGAGAACCTTCGCAGCAGCCTCAGCACCGACTACTACGTGTGCAACGGCAAGGAGCAAGGCAGCACGTGGGCAGCACGCTTCTCATACCATGGATTCCAGTACATCGAGGTGACCGGCTGCAAGGGCCTCACCGCCGACGACCTCACCTCAGAGGTGGTGTACGACGGATTCGAGAACAACGGCTCGTTCGAGTGCAGCAGCACGGTGATGAACCAAGTGTACCGCAACGCCTGGTGGGGCGTGTCGAGCAACTACAAGGGCGTGCCCCTGGACTGCCCGCAACGCGATGAGCGCCAACCCTGGATGGGCGACCACTGCGTGGGCACGTGGGGCGAGAACTTCATGTTCGACAACGGCACCATGTATGCCAAGTGGACCGACGACATGCGCGAGGCACAGCGCGAGGACGGCATCATTCCGGACATCTGCCCCGCCTTCTACAACTACTTCACACCGGCCATGACGTGGGCCTCGTCGTTCCCCGTCATCTGCGACATGCTCTACCGCCAGCAGGGTAACATCGAGCCTATCCGCAAGAACTACCCTTCCATCAAGAAGTGGCTCGCCGCCATCCGCAACGGCTACACAACCAATGACGGAGTCATCAATGCCGACAAATACGGCGACTGGTGCATGCCGCCCGAAGCACCGAAGCTGATTCACAGCACCGACCCTGCCCGCCTCACCAGCGGCTCGCTCATCAGCTCGGCCTATTATTATAAGGTATGCCTGATGATGGCGGAGTTTGCCCGTCTGCAAGGACTGCAGGCCGATGCCGACTTCTACGAGCAGGAGGCTTCCACTATGAAGGAGCGGTTCAATGCCGTCTTCCTCACCGTGAAGCCCGGCACCTCGCCCGTGAAGGCACCACACATCCTCTACCCGGACAGCATCTACTACGGCAACAACACCGTCACCTCCAACATCCTCCCCTTGGCATTCGACATGGTACCCGAGGAGTATCGCGAGGCGGTGCGTAGCAACCTGGTGCGCGCCATCATCACCACCAACAACGGACACATCAGCTGCGGCGTAATAGGTGTCAACTGGCTCTTCCGCGAGCTGACCCGCATCGGACGGGGCGACATCGCCTACCTGTTGGCCAGCAACACCACCTACCCAAGCTACGGCTACATGATAAAGAAGGGAGCCACAGCCATCTGGGAACTGTGGAACGGCGACACGGCAAGCCGCAAGATGAACAGCTGCAACCACGTGATGATACTGGGCGACCTCATACCCTGGTTCTACCGCGACCTGGCGGGCTTCAACCCCGCACAGCCGGGCTACAAGGAGATTATGCTGAAGCCCGACTTCTCCATCCAGGAGCTAAGCTACGTGAAGGCATCGTACAACACCCTCTACGGTACCGTGGAAAGCCACTGGAAGAAGGACCTCGTCACGCTGCAATGGGACATCACTGTGCCCTGCAACACCACGGCACAGGTCTATCTGCCTACCACCGACACAAAGGCCATCAGTCAGGAGGGCATCACCCTGCTGCGCACCGAAGGCAACTCCACCGTGTGGCGTGTGACCTCGGGCAAATACCACCTGACCATTCCGCTAGACCCTACACAAGGTAAGCAGGAGCGTCAGGGCATTCTCACCGACCAGTTCCTCTACGAGCAGGCCTCGTTCCCCGAGTGCCACGGCGCCACCATCGTGGAGCTGAAGAACGGCGACCTCGTCGCTGCCTTCTTCGGAGGCACCAAGGAACGCAACCCCAACTGCTGCATCTGGGTGTGCCGCAAGCCGAAGGGAGCTACCCAATGGAGCGCCCCCTACCTTGCTGCCGACGGAGTGTTCGCGCTGAGCGACCCCAACGCCGCACGGGCTGGCATCACGGAGAAGACTACCCCCGCAGCAGCCGGACCGGTGGCCGTCACCTTCAAGGGTAAGAAGGACAACGCCTACCGCAAGGCGTGCTGGAACCCCGTCCTCTACCAAGTGCCCGGCAAGAAGGAGCTGTTGCTCTTCTATAAGATAGGTACCAGCGTGGGCGACTGGAGCGGATGGTTGGTCCGCTCGAAGGATGGCGGTAAAACGTGGAGTGCTAAGGAACCGTTGCCCGAAGGATTTCTGGGTCCGGTGAAGAACAAGCCCGAGTATGTGGACGGACGCATCATCGCACCCAGCAGTACCGAGGGACACGGATGGCGCATCCACTTCGAGCTGTCGGACGACCAAGGGAAAACCTGGCGCAAGGTGGGTCCCGTGGAGGCCGAACTGAGTGTGCCCACCCAACTGCGTAAGGCCAGAGCCGCGGCCCTGGATGACCAAGAGGGAGGTGAGGCCATCAAGGGCAAGGGTGCACAGCCCATCTATGCCATACAGCCCAGCATCCTCCGCCACAGCGACGGCCGCCTGCAGGTGGTCTGCCGCACGCGCAACGCCAAGCTGGCCACCAGCTGGAGCAACGACCGCGGCGAGACATGGAGCAAGGTGACTCTGCTCGATATAGAGAACAACAACTCCGGCACCGACGCCGTCACCCTGAAGGATGGCCGCCACGTGTTGGTCTACAACAACTTCGAGACACTGCCCGGCACCCCCAAGGGATCGCGCACACCGCTCAGCCTCGCCGTTTCCGACGACGGCATCCACTGGCGCCATCTGCTCACCCTCGAGGACAGCCCCATCAGCCAATACTCCTACCCCAGCATCATTCAAGGCAGCGACGGCAAGCTCCACGTGGTCTACACTTGGCGCCGCCAGCGCGTGAAATACATGTGCATCGACCCAGCTGTCGCTCTGGGAGAGAAATAATAAGAGTCTATCCTCGGGCATTGAGGTAAGTCACTGCAAACGCCCGGGAATGTGATTTCGGTGACAAGAGAAGACAATTGGCCCACCATCAACTTTATTCTCAGTTGATGGCGGGCCATTGTCTCGTATAGTCTCCGAAGATGCTTGTCTGGCCTATCCCATTTGTACCAAGATAAACATTTGGCTCATCCTACATTTCGAGTGATACGGCAATCGTGGAGTGAAGATAGTCTGAACTGGAATACACCGCTTCGCAATGGACTGCCTCTGGATATCCCCAATGTATGACCCCCGTCGTAACAGTTGCAGAATGCCGTTGTGATGATGCAAGAACGTGGGTTCAAAGGATGTACGGCAACTGCCGTACACGTGGATGGCAACTGCCGTACACGTGGATGACAATTGCCGTACACCTGTTTGACAATTGCCATACACCTGTTTGACAATTGCCAAAGCATAAAGTAAGCTAGGCTTTCGCACCGTTACGACTAATTCCTCACATCGTGATGTATATATGTAAAAGTGGACGCGACGGCACTCACGGGGCCTTCGGGCAGGCGAGAACGACTGGCAACGTAGAACCCTCAGCGAACCATACACCGCAGGCGACAAATGGGAACTAAAATTCATCCGGTTGTGACCGTGAGAACCTTCAACGGGAAATCTCTCCTAAGCAGTTTTCCTTTTATACCTTACTACTTTATCACTCCAAATTCCGACAATTTTACGGCAAAAGGTTGATTCTTCGGGATTTTATGCTTTACTTTTCCTATGTCAGATGTACTTTATAGTGTGTTTGGTAACGAAAAGGTAAGTCCATTAAAAAGATGACGTTTATGAAAGAGAGGTTACTGATGTTGGCGGCATGCGTTCTCCTTGGTGTGGAGATGGTGTGTTCCCAGACTACGGCCGTCAGGGGTGTGGTGGTTTCAGAAGAGGACGGCGAGCCCGTCATGGGTGCGTCGGTATGGGTGAAAGGTACCGCCACGGGTACAGTCACCGACCTGGACGGGCGGTTTGCCATAGAGCAACTTCCGGCCACGGCGAAGACCCTGCAGGTGTCGTTCGTGGGGATGCTCACACAGGACGTCGTCATCGGCGACGGCATGCTTCGCGTGGTGCTGCAACCCGGTACGGAGACGCTGGACGAAGTGATGGTGGTCGCCTTCGGCACACAGAAGAAATCGTCGTTCACAGGATCGGCCTCGGTGGTGCATGCCGACGAGCTGTCGAAACACGTGTCCACCAATGTGGTGAGCGCGCTGGTGGGGACCACCCCCGGCCTGCAGCTGCGCGGCGACTCCGGCGCACCGGGATCAGACAGCGGAAGCGTGAAGATACGCGGCATAGCCTCCCTTTATGCCGACACCGAACCGTTGGTCATCGTGGACGGCTCACCTTTCGATGGCTCGCTCAACATGATTGCCTCCGACGACATAGAGTCCGTGACAGTGCTGAAGGATGCCGCCTCGGCAGCCCTCTACGGAGCGTGCGGCGCCGCTGGCGTGATACTGGTGATGACGAAGAGCGGACAGGGCAAGAAGGCACAAATCAACGTGGACGCCCGATGGGGAGCCAGCAGCCGAGGAGTGTCGGCCTACGAGACCATCGACGACCCCGGCGCGTACTACGAAACGGTGTACGGACAATACTACAGCTACTACCGCTATGGCAAGGGACAGAGCGTGGAGGAGGCCAACGCCAATGCCAACAATACTATGCTGAGCCACTTGGCATACAACATCTACACCATCCCCGACGGCGAACAGCTCGTCGGCACCGACGGCAAGCTCAACCCCCACGCCACGCTGGGACGCAGCTACCGGACCAATGGCGAGACCTATTACCTGACCGCCGACAACTGGCGCGACGCACCCTACAAAACAGCACTCAGGCAGGAGTACAGCATCAATGTGAACGGTGCGACGGACAAAGGCTCGTTCTATGCCAGCCTCAACTATCTGGACGAGGACGGCGTGATAGAGTACTACGGATTCAAACGCCTGACCGCGCGCCTAAAGGTCGACTACCGGGCAAAGCCCTGGCTCAAGTTGGGAGCGAACGTGGGCTACAACAACTCCCACCAAACGACCTGTCCCAACGTGTCGACCTCCTCGTTGCCCGGCAACCTGATGACCTTCTCCTCGCGCATAGCCCCCATCTACCCCATCTACGTAAGGGTACTCGACGAGGAGGGCACCCCCCACATCCGCACCGACGCCAACGGCAATCCACAGTACGACTACGGGGTGGCGGCTACCAACTACCCCGGCCTCACCCGTCCGTTCCAATCCACGGGCAACCCGCTGGGCAACAACCGCTACAACGACACCTCTACCGACAGCAACAAGTTCAACGCCACGTTTACACTTGATGTCAACTTCACCGACTGGCTCAAGCTCAACGCCACCAGCTCCGTGGACTGGGCACACGCCAACGGATCGGACTACGAGAATGCGCTCTACGGGGCAAAAGTCTCCGTGAACGGACAGGTGGACAAGTCGCAGCGCGACCTGCTGCGGCAGAACCACGTGCAGACGCTCACCTGCTACAACCGCTTCGGGGAGCACCAGGTGAATCTGCTGTTGGGACACGAGTATTACCACACCAAGACTACATACCTGAGCGCCTATGCCCAAGGCCTCTTCTCGCCCGACATACAGGAGATAAGCGCCGCCGCCAAGGTGGGCAACGCCTCCTCCTACACCAAAGAATACAACGTGGAGGGCTACTTCGCCAGCCTGCAGTACGACCTCGACGAACGCTATTTCGCATCGGCCTCGTTCCGCCGCGACGCCTCGTCGCGCTTCGCCAAGGCTCACCGGTGGGGAAACTTCTGGTCGGTAGGAGCCGCGTGGCTGCTGAGCAGGGAGGAGTTCTTCCATGCCGGTTGGGTGGACCAGCTGAAGCTGAAAATCTCCGTCGGCCAACAGGGCAACGACAACATCGGCAGCTGGACCTACACCGACATCTATTCGCTTAAAGCCGCCTCCGACACGCGGATGTACGCCACGTTCGACAGAATAGGCAACCCCGACATCACGTGGGAAACCACCACCAACGCCAACGCAGGCGTGGAGTTCAGCCTCTTCGGAAACAGGCTGACTGGTGGCGTGGACTTCTACAACAAGAAGACCACCGACCTCATCTTCTGGGTCTCTGTACCCGAGTCCGCCGGCTCGCGAGGCTACTACACCAACATCGGCGTGGAGCTGAGCCTGCAGGGCTCCGTGGTGCGTACGCGACACCTCGACTGGAGCCTGCGGCTCAACATCGCCCACAACAAGGACAAGATACTGAAGCTCCCGATGACGAAAACTGAGAAGCTGGGCGGTTTCCAGGAAGACAGCCAGTGGTACAGGGTTGGCGGCTCGCTCTACAGCCCGTTCTACTATGAATATGCCGGTGTGAACGAGGAGGGCGAAGCCACCTATTGGATGGACTCGCAGCTGGGCGAGGGTGTGGTAGACCGGCCCGCCACGCGGCGCGACTACGCAACCACCGACATCAGCAAAGCCTCCAAGTATGAGCAGGGCAGCAACCTGCCCGATGCCTACGGAGGCTTCGGCACCTCCCTCTCGGCATACGGGTTCGACCTCTCCCTCTCGTTCGACTACCAGATAGGCGGACGCATCTATGACACCCAGTACGTGCGCCTGATGGCCAACTGCGAGGACGGCGCCACCGCCGGACACGTCCTCCATGTGGACGTGCTCAAGTCGTGGTCGCCCTACAACACCTCCAGCGACATCCCCCGCTTCCAGTACGGCGACCCCTACACGGCGACGGCATCCACTCGATGGCTGACCGACGCGAGCTACCTCAACTTCCAATCGTTCACCGTGGGCTACACCTTCCCCAAGACACTCGTCGCCACACTCGGCCTGAGCAAGCTACGCCTCTACGCCATGGGGCAGAACCTCTGCCTCTGGTCGGCACGCCGTGGACTCGACCCGCGCTATTCCTACTCATCCGTCGCCTCGGTCAACGTCTATTCCCCGTCGCGAACCATCATGGGCGGCATCCAGTTAACCTTCTAAAATAACTATAGGAGAAACAGCCATGAAACACCAGATAACATTTTGGGCGATAACCCTCTCAGTCCTCCTCATAGAGGGCGGCTGCATCAAAGAGATTGATCCGCAGGAGTCCACCGTCACAGACAGGCAGGCCGCCGACGCCCCCGGCTCGTTCGACAACTTCGTGGCAGCCATCACCAACGGGCTGGCCAGCTCGTTCCTTATGAGCGAGAGCAGCAAATCTCCCTACGACTTCGGGTACTCCTCGTTCTACCTACAGCGCGACTTGATGGGGCACGACATCGCTATGGAAAGCATCAGCGCCGACTGGTATCACCCATGGTACACCTTCAGTACCTCCCTTCGTCCCCAGGGCGGCATCTGCCAGGTGCCCTGGACCTGCTACTACACGTGGATAAAGAATTGCAACACCGTCATCTCCCTGGCGGGCGAGAACCCCGACGGACAGAAGCGGAGTGGCATGGGCATAGCCTATGCCATGCGGGCTATGTTCTACATGGACCTGGCGCGCATGTATGCCCCGAGGACTTATGCCAAGGACACTGCCGCGGTGACGGTGCCCCTGGTGCTGGAGACCACCTCGCTGACCGACCTCACCGACAACCCACGCCTCTCCAACGGACGGATGTGGCGACAGATTCTCTCCGACCTCGAAAAGGCAGAAATCTGCCTCGAAGGGTATGAGCGCACCGATGTCTACACACCCGACCTCTCTGTCGTCTACGGACTGAAGGCGCGCGCCTACCTGACCATGGAACACTGGAGCCAGGCCGAAGCGTATGCCCGGAAGGCACAGAGCGGCTACACGGCCATGACGGAGGCGGAGTTCACCTCACGGACCGACGGGTTCAACACCCCCAACAACGCCTGGATGTTCGGGATGACCTTCAAGTCGACTGACGACAACATACTCTACAACGACGCGGACAGCAGCTGGGGCTCAGAGATGATTGTGGAGGTGAGTGCCTCGGGCTGCGGCTACGCTGCCAACTACGGTGCCCCGAAACGCATCGACCGCCATCTGTACGAGACCATTCCCGAGACGGACTTCCGCCGTAAAAGCTTTGTAGACTTCGCCATCGACGACATGAGTCGAGCGGATGTCATCGCGGCCCTTTCCCGGTATTCCGATGTCCCCGAAGGGTTGCTCACAACAGCCGCGGCCACAAACTCCCACGTGGTAGGCGGGTTGGTGATGAAGTTCCGCCCCAAGGATGGCATACACGACAACCAGTACCTCGCCTTCACGGTGGCCGTGCCCATGATGCGTGTGGAGGAGATGATGCTCATAGAGGCCGAAGCCGCCGGGATGCAGGACGAGCAGCGGGGCATAGCGTTGCTCACCGCGTTCGCCAAGAGCCGCGACACTCACTACGTGTATGGCACCCACTCCACGGAGAGCTACGGCAGCAGCTATGCCACACCGTTCCAAAACGAAGTGTGGTGGCAGCGCCGCGTGGAGCTGTGGGGCGAAGGGTTCGCCACTTTCGACATCAAGCGCCTGGACAAAGGAGTCATCCGCAGATACCCCGGTACCAACCACACCTCAGGTCGGCGATGGAATGTCGGCGGCTATGGCGTCAACACCGGCAACACCTATCCCAACTGGATGGACCTCTGCATCATACAGACGGAAACCAACTACAACACGGCCTGTGTGAACAATCCCGTCCCGTCGCGTCCATCCGACGATTCGCCGGAATACGACTGGTAAGGACGGGGAACCGTTGAAACGCTGAAGGATTTCGAGGACGAGAGAAGACGAATGGTCCGCCATCAAGCGCAAACAGGGTTGACGGCGGGCCATTGTCTCAACAAAACTCGGCATGCGCCGCAAGGCGTCTCGCGGGAACGGGACGGCATGTGGCGGCGACGACTCGGCATCTCACTAGCGTGAGATGCCGAGTCGTTTTTATCTCTTTGACAATTAGTTGCGAACAAAGACTGGTATGTGTTCCTTGTCCACCTCAATGTCGATGTATTGTCCGCCCTCGTAATGCTTATTGTTGTAGAGATGGGTCCAGCCCTTCTTGTTCTTGGGAAGATACACGCGCTGGCTTGTTACGCCCAGTTTCACCACCGGACAAACAAGATAACGGGGACCGCACATGAACTCCAGTTCCTGCTTCAATGCCTCGGTGTCGCTTACAAAGTCGAACACGAGAGGGCGCATCAATGTGTAGTCGCTGTCGGATACCTTACGTGCCAAATCTTCAAAATAGGATTTCATCGACTTGCGCTCGTTGATGCACTGCACAAATATGCGCTTTGTCTCATCATCATATTTCCAGGGCTCCGTGTCGCTTTGGTAACCGTGGACTCGCATGACGGGCAGAAACACGCTACACTGTATCCATCTCAGCATCGTCTCCTGATAGGCGGCCGAGGTGTACTGGTCTTCCGGACGGAAGAATCCGCCTGCGTCGTATGTCCACCAGGGCATACCGCAAGACACATAGTTGAGTCCGGCATTGACCTGGCGGCGCAGAGTCTCCAGGTCGTGGCCCACGTCTCCCGACCAGACCAAGGCGTTGTAGCGTTGCATGCCGGCGCATGCACTGCGTGTGAGAATGACAGGCACACGGTCGGGCTGCTCCTTGGCCAACCCATTATAGATGGTGCTTACAACTTTAGTAGGGAACATGTTGCGATAGAGTTCGCCAGGCAAGGTGCCGCCTGCGATGCGGCGGCCGGCCAGGTCGTCATTCTCCGGTTCGGTGGCATCGAGCCACCAGGCGTCAATCTTGTAGGGGCGCACCAGGCTGTCGCGGAAACATTCCCAATAGTAATTGGCTGTTTGGGGGTTGAAGAAATCCCACCAATCGGTTCCCGGTATATAGTAGCCCTTGCTGGCGAGCCGCTTACCAAGAAGGCTTTTTTTGTCGGTCTTCGACCATACGGAAAGCATCATGCGCACGTCCATGCCATGCAGTTCGCTTACCATGGCAGCTGGGTCGGGATAATCGTTGCGGTCGAACTCCATGCTGTTCCATCCCGTACGTCCCCAATATTGCCAGTCCTGAACGATGACATCAAGCGGTATGTTCTCATTCCGGAAACGGTGTGCGTCGGCAAGCACACCGTCCTGTGTGCGATAGCGCTCACGGCAGTGCACATAGCCAAGCATCCAGTCGGGCATCAGCGGCGACCGACCCGTAGCCTGGCGGTAACCGGCCACCACCTCATCGGGATTGCCAACAAAGACGGTATAGTCCAACGTCTGGGCTACAGGGGAATGGAATGTCGTGGTGTTGTCTACACTACGCCAGTAGATGACGGGGTTGTCGTCCTTTACGCCCTGCACCTCAACGGCATGCTTGCCTTCTGCCAGTTCCACAATGACGGATGTCGTGGGCGGCAGCCATGTGTTGTTCTGGTCCACCACCACCCGCCCGTCGATGGCAAGATACTGCTTGCGGCTCATACGCTGTCCCATGTCGAGCAGTATGGCGTAGCGGCCGGCCTGCTGCACTTCAAGGGTGGCGGAGAAGGCATTATTGATGCGGCGTTCCCTAATGCCGCCGTTGCCGCTGGTGGCATCCACCTCGTAGGCTTCGCCCATCTCGCCTTTGGGCTGTAGGGGCAGAACGTTTTCGGCAGGGTTAAAGTCCGTCAGTCCGTAGTTGTTCCACAGCAGTCCATAGCCCTTGCTCGATAGGATGAAGGGAATGGCTATCTGGGTATTCACCTGTGTGAGGCGGCGTGTCAGTCCGCGCACATTGAGATAGCCGTCCTGAAACTGTCCTGTACCAAACAAGTACTCGTCTTCGGGCGACACAAAACTCTGCGTGACATCGAGGGCAGACACACTGTCGGTGCCTACATGCGTGTGTTCGACCCTGTGGCCGCCTACCGCCTCCTGAAGCACAACCTTGCCTTTGGCGTTGATGAACTTGAGGCAATCGATGGCTTTGTCATACACCACCTTCATCTTGTCCATCTTCAGTGTCGTGCCTTTGCTACTGGTCTTTGTCTTGTAGTCGGGAGTGGCCAAGGAAGGCAGATAATAGAGTTCTTCGAGCGGCTCGACGTAACTCTCGGAGTATTGCACCCTGACAGTGTTGCCGTTGAGCGGGGTGAGACAGAGTTTGCCTTTCTCTGTGGTTATCTCCACTGTTTTCTCTATAGCGTGCAATGCCGTCATAGACAAGAGCGCCAAACATAGAACAATTAATTTTTTCATAAACATGTATTAGATATATAATATGCTACAAATGTACGTCTTTTACGAGATATGCAACAAAACAGGCACTTCCAGGGCGAAATAAGTATTCACCTGCTACGGCCGCACTTCAGAATAAGCCGCCACTGCTCACTCTTGGCGCGCTGGACAGCGACATTCCTTATTGGCTGCTTGCTGCAAGGGGAAGCGCCACTGGTCTAAAGGCCCAGCAGGAACGTCTCGCCCTTGCGCATGAAGAGCTTGTGGCCGGCAGCATTGAGGTGGGCCGTGTCGTTGTTACCTTGGAAGTAGCGGCGACGGAACTCGGGGTCCCACACATAGATGCCGGAACGTTCGGCAGCATTGAGCAAGGGAATGCTGTAGCGTGCGCAGACTTTCGCCATGATGGCCGTTACCTCCGCAAAGCAGTCGCGCGGCACACGCCAAGGAGTGACAAAGGCCAGACGGGCAGACGGATACTTGTGGATGAGCTTGCGGCAGAGACTATCCAGTCCGTTCTCGAACTGTTCGTAGGTACCCTTGCCGGCCCGGATGTACTCGGCATCGTTGTGACCACCTACCACGAGGACGTAGTCGGCCGTGTCGGACATCACCTCACAGTACTCGAGCATGGGGATGCCCCACTTCTCGGCCGTGCGGTCGAACACCAGGCAACAGCCGTTGCGACCATAGTTGCGGTAGTTCATGTGGTACTTCTCAGCCACCAGGGCGTGCCAAGCCTCCTGGTAAGGACGGCGGTGATTCTTCACATAGCTGTCGCCGATGACATTGATGGTCTTGCCCCACAAGGGAGCATCCTCGAGGGTTTGAGCGTTAGCGCCTCCCACACACAGGGCAAGCAACGCTACCAAAAGAAATAGTTGTCTTTTCATGAGATATGTATGAATAATAGTTTCAACTTTTAGCTATTCTTTCAACCGGTGTACGGAGATAAGATTTTTAAGACTAGATTGACTACATTGCTGACAGATGGCGAAGGTAGCGCTACCAAGTGCTGTATTTTTCCCTAACTAGGAAAATATATTTTCCTAACTGGAGAAATAAATTTTCCTGACTAGGGAGATAAAACCACCTCAAGAGTGACACGGCCGCCATACATACTGCCAATAAGGTTGTTTTCATACCACAAAGATAATCCTTTTCTTACAAAACCACAACACCCCTGCAACCCTCACTGCATAAAGTCTCAGCCGACATCGGGCGATACCCACTATTAGGTATGGCTGAAGAGCATCCTGGAATGTAAATGTATTTCGTTATTTTTCAACTATTTAACAGGATATGGAAAGGCTGGAAGTAAGGTCGGTAGTGTCGACTAAACGTCCTGAAGAACAATGTTGTTTAGCAGCAATATACCGATAATGGGGTATTGCAGCGAGAGCGAGGAAGGCCTTACCTTTGCAGCAATTTAGAATAACTAAAAATAAAGAGTGCAAAAATGAGAGCAAAACTTTGGATGGTTTCAGGGTGTCTGACAGCGTTGTTGGCCATGCCAGCTTACGCTGAAGAAGGTGACACGAGCATAGGAACCACAGTGAGAAGCGTGAATGAAAACGCCGAACCGGATGCGACGGCAACAGACAAATCAGTGAACAACATGGTTGATAATGCCTCAGCAGTGGGGAGCACAACCAGCGAGGCTATTCCCGAGCACGAGAAAGCACCGCGCAAGAAGTCGCGCCTGACACTAGGCGGCTATGGCGAGGCCGTGATGAGCCGCATGTTCTACAGCAACAACTACAAGCGATATACCGACGCTGCGAAGTATAAGGACGACAAAGGCTACGGCCAGTTCGACCTGCCGCACGTGGTCTTCTTCGTAGGTTACGACTTCGGTAAAGGTTGGACCATGGGCAGCGAGATAGAGTTTGAGCACGGAGGTACGGAATCCGCCATCGAGGTGGAGGAAGAGGAAACCGGCGAGTACGAGAGCGAGATAGAACGCGGAGGCGAGGTGGCCCTGGAGCAGTTCTGGATACAGAAGTCCTTCAGCCCAGCCCTGAACCTGCGGTTGGGACAGATTATCGTGCCGGTGGGTCTGACCAATCAGCACCACATGCCGACGGAGTTCTTCACCGTGTACCGCCCCGAAGGGGAGAGTTCCATCATGCCCTGCACCTGGCACGAGACTGGCATCAGCCTGTGGGGTAACGTGGGCAAATGGCACTACGAGGCACAGTTCCTGGCCGGACTGGATGCCGACCGCTTCGGTGCAAAGGATTGGATAAAGGGCGGCGCCGGCAGTCCCTACGAGTTCAAGATAGCCACCGCATACGCCGGTGCCTTCCGCATCGACAACTACTCCATCCCCGGCCTGCGTCTGGGACTGAGCGGCTACGTAGGAAACTCGGCATCGAACAGCATGAAACCCGACAGCTACAAGGGAATCAACGGTACCGTGACACTGGGTGCCTTCGACTTCCACTACGATGCGCACAACTGGGTGGTACGCGGCAACGTGGACTACGGACACCTCACGGACTCCGAGAAGATATCGAAAGCGAACATCAGCTCGCGCAAAGACTCCCCATCGCCCAAGACCAACGTCGGCTCGGATGCCATAGCCGTGGGCGTGGAGGCCGGATACGACATCTTCTCGCAGATGGAGAAGACACGCGGCACAGATAAGAGATTCTACATCTTCGGCCGCTACGACTACTACGACTCCATGTACAAGACCGAAGGCAGCATCGTGGACAATGAGTGCTGGGGTCGCCAACGTGTAGCCGGAGGCATCAACTTCGTACCGATGAAGGGCATCGTCATCAAGGCGGAGTATTCGCACCGCATCTTCAAGAGCCAGTATAACAACGAGAACACGCTGAGCGTGGGAGTGGCCTACTCGGGCTTCTTCGACATGTAAGTCAATAGGTAAACACAATAAATAACTAACGCATAAACGACAATGAAAAAGATTTTTAAGTATGCACTGATGGTGGCAGCTGCAATGGCTACGACCGCAACGATGAGCTCATGCAGCAGCGATGATGACAGCGACGCAGATGACAGCATCGACAATGAGAACAAAGAAATCATAGAGACCTACGTGGAGGATGTGGTGGTGAGCACCTACCGCTCGCTGGCCAATGCCACGATGGAGCTCTACGACGTCTGCCAAGAGCTGGAGGCCAACAAGAATCAAGCCTATGTGAAAAAGGCGTGCGACAAGTGGAAAGAGGCTCGTGTCTACTGGGAGCTGAGCGAGGCATTCCTCTACGGAGCGGCAGCGGACTACAACATCGATCCAAGCATCGACTCGTGGCCATTGGAGAAGTCGCAGCTGGACATCTTGCTGGACAACATGAAGAACCCCAACTACAAGCTGGACGTGGACAACCTGGGCTATGGTCTGAAGGGATTCCATGCCATCGAGTACGTCATCTTCCGCGACGGTGGTGAGCGTCAGATAAGCGACATCTCTGACCTGGAGCTGACCTACGCCGTGGCTGTGGCCGAGAACATGCGCAACCACTGCATACGTTTGGAGGCCGCTTGGGACGGACTGGACGACGTGACAAGCGAGAAGCAACAGATACTGGCCGATGCCGAGATGGAGCCGACACTGGACTATGGCGAACAGCTGGAGAATGCCGGACTGGCAGGCAACGCTAAGTACAAGACCCAGAAGGCTGCCTTAGAGGAGATATTGACCGGAGCGAGTGAAATTGCCGACGAGGTGGGCAACACAAAGATTACCGACCCCTGCAGCTCGGGCAACGTGCTCGACGTGGAGTCGTGGTACAGCTGGAACTCCATAGCAGACTATGCCGACAACATCCGCAGCGTGCGCAATGCCTACTATGGTACCTTGGACGGCAGCGTCAGCAAGCACTCCGTGAGCGTCTATATCAAGGGGCTTGACAGCGCCATGGACACCAAGGTGCGCAACGCCATCGACAAAGCCATCAAGTGCATCGAGACAGAGATGCCGGCACCCTTCCGCAACCACCTGACATTCGCCGAGAACCAGACAGCGATAGATGCCTGCAATGACTTGAAGGATGCGCTGGACGAGGCCATCGACTTAGTAAACAAATGATAATTCTTACGTTCGACCACAAGGTGACCGATGACCGGTGATGCGACAAACCGGAGGAGAGCATCGGACATCATTCAGGCAAAGTTTATTGTTCCTTTTTACCATTCCACCGGGGGCGAGAGTCCTCCGGAGGAGTGGTAACAGGGTATTAAGAAGAAACCTACTAAAACAAAAACAACAATGATGAAGAAAAGCAAACTTTGGATTCCCGTAGTAGCCATGAGTCTGCTCACCCTCGGGGGATGTAGCGACGACGACAACAACGGGAAGAGCGACAGTGGCAACGACAAAGGTGAAGAACTGGCCGACGATTGGTACACGGGCGGCAAACTGGGCACCTCGTTCAACGCCTCGTCTTCAGCCTATGAACAGCCGGCGCCGGTGATAGAGACTTCGGGTATGTACCAATCCTTCAAGCACGGCGGGGCACTGTTTGAGAAACCGTTCACTAGCAATACCGAAGGCACACGCAGCGGACTTGGTCCGGCCTACGTACGCTCATCGTGCCAACACTGCCACCCAGGCTACGGCCACGGAAAGAGCATCCCTACAGGAGCCTTCGAGACCAACGAGATTGGCAACGGATACCTGCTGGTAGTGTTCAACCCCACGACAAACGGATACGTCACCTGGTTGGCAGGTATGCCCCAGATGCACGCCACCAAGCCCTTCAAGGCTCCGGTGGACGGATCAAAGATTCATGTAGAGTGGAAAGAGTATACTGACGAGTGGGGCAACAAGTTCCCCGACGGCGAGAGCTACCAACTGCGCTACCCAGAGGTGACAATGCCCAAGGAGGCCCTCTACGTGGTGAACCAAGGATACGAGATACCGGCAGCGGACGCCAACTACAAGGTGTTGCTCGAGAGCACCATCGGCATCTACGGAACCGGACTGATTGACGCCATCGAGGACAGCGACCTGAAGGCCCAGTATGCGAAGGAGGAACAGGACGGCTATCTGAAGCACGGACTGAACCCCACCATCTTCAAAGACGGCGAGTGGGTGAAACAGTATAGCAACATCACGCAAGGCGACGGCACACTCTACCCGCTGCGCTACACCTACGCACTGAGCCGCGGACCGTTACAGGACGCTGCAGGAGCCAACGCCATCTGGAACATCACCAATGTGACCCGTAGCGACCGCCGCTACCATTACCTCGACGCGGCAGGCACCTACGCCACCTACTCGTCGAAAGACCCAGAGGTACAGGCAGGATTCCCCGCTTACATCGCTCAGATAGACCCTGAGAAGAAACACCCCGAGTGGCACACCGACAATGTGGAGGAGAACATCAAGAACTACCTCACCTCCACGACACTGGATGCCGAGATGAGCGACCAGGACTTTATCGACTTGATGGTGTGGCACCGCGGTATGGCCGTACCTGCCGCACGCGACCTCGACGACGCGGAGGTGCAGCAGGGCAAGAAGCTCTTCTCGGAGATAGGCTGCGACTACTGCCACCGGCCCACATGGACTACCGGAAGCGACATCATCCGCGACCCTGCCAACTTCTTCAAGTACGACGATGACCGTCTACCTCGCTTCCCCAACCAGAAGATATGGCCCTACACCGACATGGTGCAGCATAAGCTCTGCATGGAGAACGACATCCGCACCGGATGGTGCCGCACCACCCCGCTGTGGGGGCGCGGACTGCATCAGAAATGTACGGGAGCCACCTATGCCGACCGTCTGCACGACTGCCGAGCACGCACAACGATGGAAGCCATCATGTGGCACGGCAACGTCGAGAGCGACGCTCGCTACACGGTGGAGAAGTTCCGCAACCTGAAGAAGGAGGAGCGCGACGCTATCGTGAAATTCCTCGATGCCATCTAGATCTTATCTATACATGCGAGAGGTTGGGAAACGTGTCCGTCCGAAAGGAGGAACTCGTCCCCAACCTCTTTTCTTCTATACCTTATTATATATATAGGTATAAGGAGTCTTCCCAGGTCAGACTCCTGGTGACATACACCGAACACTATACTGCAGGATATATCGACACTATTCACTTCCCCGCTCTTCGCACGGGGACGCTAACGTAACAATGAAAACAATGATGAAAACGCTCTCTTTTGGACTGACCGCCTTGCTGGTGGCGATACTGATAGGTGCCACGGTGGTGGAGAAATGCTACGGCACGGACTTCGTGACGCACCATGTCTACAGTTCACCTCTGTTCGTAGTGCTGTGGGGCATCGCCGCCCTGTGTAGCCTCTGCTATCTGCTACGGCGAGGGGTACAACGGCAAGCCGTCACCTTCGCCTTGCACCTCTCTTTTGGAGTCATCCTGCTAGGCGGACTCACCACCTACTGCACGGGGCAGCACGGCAGCATCCACCTGCGTCAAGGTGAGGAAGCGGTCAGCACCTTTACCGATGGCGACGGAGCAACGCACGCCCTACCCTTCGGTCTGACACTGAAAGCATTTCATCTCGACTACTACCCAGGCACGCAAGCACCTATGGACTTTTTGAGCGAACTCATCATCAGCGACGGCGGAGAGAGGCATGAGGAGCGGGTCGCCATGAACCACATCTGCAGTTACCGCCACTATCGCTTCTACCAGTCGAGCTACGACAGCGACGGTCGTGGCACTACACTCTCCGTGGCACACGACCCCTACGGCATCTTCCTCTCCTACACCGGCTACGCCTTGCTGCTACTCAGCATGCTGGCCTTCTTCTTCCAACGAGGCAGTCAGTTCCGACAACTGCTCCGTCACCCGCTGCTGCGTAAAGGTTCACTCGCCACATTGCTTCTGCTGCTGACAACAAGCCTTGCTACGGCAACGACAAGGCATGCTGTGGAAATGAGAAGGCATGCTGTCGCCATTAGCGTCCCATCTCTCACTTCGGAGTCCATGGAAAACCTGACGGAAGCTACGGGAGGCCTACTGGCCTATATGGGAACAAGTGGGAATAAAACTAAAGAAGGTGCAGACGGTTATCCCATAGAGGATGGGATAAAGGTAGGAAAGACGAGTCACCCCAAAACCCTCCCCAAAGAGACGGCAACGGAATGGGGACGTCTCTACGTCTACTACAACGAGCGGGTCTGCCCACTGCAGACATTGGCGCAGGACTTCGCCATGAAACTCTGCGGCAAGCGTTCGTACCGCGGACTGACGGCAGAGCAGGTACTGAGCGGGTGGGTATTCTACTACGACCAATGGAAGGAGGAACCCATCATCCGCATCAAGAACAAACGGGTGCGTACGTTGCTGGGCCTGCAAGGCAGCTACGCCTCCCTGCGCGACTTTGTAGACCTCAACGGCTATAAGCTGGAGCAGGCACTGCGCACCACGGACAACCCGAAGGACAAACGGGCACTGGAGGAGGCCAACGAAAAGTTCAACCTCGTGAGCATGGTCTGCACAGGCAGTCTACTGAAGCTCTTCCCCGGCCCGGCTGACAGTGCGCAGGCACTACGGTGGTACTCCACCGCCGACCAACTACCTGTAACGATGGAAGCAGAAAAGGCCCTTTTCATCCACAAAAGTATGAGTTACCTCGGGGAGCAGATAGCCATGGACAACACCGACCGCACACTGGAGGTGATAAGGAAACTGCGCAAGTTCCAACAGACGGAAGGAGGCAATCAGCTCCCTTCGGAGAGCCACATCCAAGCCGAACTGCTCTATAACCGCCTCAACCAAAACCTGCCCATCGCCATCGTCTGCCTTCTGCTGGGCATCGTCAGCTTCGTCTACTACCTCCGGAGGATGATAGCCGGTTCAAAAGACAGGGGTGGAAAGTCTACCTCTACATCCATACGGAGCGATGAAAAGGGGGATAATCTCCAGGGAACCATCATCTCCCTGACATTGCAATTCCTCGGAGGCATCATCTGCGCATTCCTGTTGCTATTGCTCTGTCTGCGCGGCTATGTCAGTCATCACCTGCCGATGTCCGACGGCTACGAAACGATGCAGTGCATGGCGGTATGTGCGTTGCTGTTGTCGTACGTGCTGTACAGGCGGTTCCGGACAGCCATGGCATTTGGTTTCCTGCTCTGTGGCCTGGCACTGATGGTGGCACGTTTTGGCGAAGCCAATCCACCGATTACACAACTCATGCCTGTACTCTCGTCGCCGCTACTCAGTTTCCACGTGATGGTCATCATGGTGGCCTACGCCCTGCTGGCCTTCATGATGTTCAATGGCGTGACTGCCCTGGTGCTTTACGGTTCCAAGGGCGCACACCGCGAGGAGATAGAACGTCTGCAGGTACTGAGCCGCATACTGCTCTATCCGGCTGTCTTCTGCTTGGCCACGGGCATCTTCATCGGTGCCGTGTGGGCCAACGTGTCGTGGGGCCGCTATTGGGGCTGGGACCCCAAGGAGGTGTGGGCCCTCATCACACTGCTCATCTATGCCTCGGCACTCCATACCGCCTCGCTGAGCTGGTTCCGTCGTCCTCTGTTCTTCCACCTGTTCACCGTAATCGCCTTCCTGAGTGTACTCGTCACCTACTTCGGCGTGAACTTCCTCCTCGGCGGTATGCACAGTTATGCGTAAAAGCATTACCTTTGTTCTCCGAAACAACATATTGACAAGGAATATGGAACTGTCGGCAGAAACTATCGATTTCATCGAGCGTAACGCAAAGGCGGACGTACGGGCGCTGGCCCTGAAGGCAAAGCGGAAGAAGGGTGTGGACCTGCCTCTTGCCCTCACACAGATAGCGGGGCGACAGACGGCACGCCATAAACTGCCCACATGGGGCATGACGGACGGTATCCTCTATGCGCCACACTTGCCGCTGGAGCAATGCTCATCGGAGATTACCGCACGCTACAAAGCCACCCTCGTCAGCGGCGAGAGTTTCACCGACCTTACCGCCGGCTTCGGGGTAGACTGTTTCTTCCTCTCTACCCGGTTCCGCAAGGCCACATATGTGGAACGGCAATCCCTGCTCTGCGACATTGCACGTCATAACTTCCCCTTATTGCTGAACCGCATCACCTCAGAGGGAGAGATAGAACTCTCCGGTAAGACCGTTTGCTATCCAAAAGAATTGGCGACGGAGGAAACCGAAAAGAAAGCCAACGAGGTGGTGAATCCTGACTGTACGAAGTATCTACAGCGAATGGAGAAGAAGGATGTACTGGGAGCCACCACCATCGAGGTAGTGAACGCCGACTGCGCGGAGTATCTGCAACAAATGGAGAAGGTGGACTGCCTCTTCGTCGACCCTGCCCGTAGGGATGTGCATGGACGGAAGACTGTAGCCATTGCCGACTGCGAACCAGACATCTGCCAACTGGAGTCCCTGTTGTTGCAGAAAGGTGAGACCATACTCATCAAACTCTCCCCGATGCTGGACATTACCCAAGCTCTACGCAGCCTCACCGCCATCACAGATGTCTACGTCATATCGGTGCAGAATGAGTGCAAGGAGCTGTTGCTCCGCCTCTCCTCAGGCAAAGCCTCAACCGATGAGCCACAGATACACTGCGTCAATCTTACTCCCCGGCAAGGACATCCCTCAGTATCCGTGGGAAAGGCCATTGATACGGGAGCAGACGCCTGTTCGAAGGACGATTCGACGAGCAGCCACGGCATAGTACCATTATTTATATTACCGAACGGGGCAGAAGTCTATTGTTCATCGTTCAGTTTCAAGCCCCGCGAGGAGTCTTCCGTCACTACCACTTATGCCGACACGGTGGGCCATTACCTCTATGAGCCGAATGCCTCGTTGTTGAAGGCCGGGGCTTACCACAGCGCAGGCTTGCGCTACGGGCTGCAGAAGCTGCACCCCAACAGTCATCTCTACACCGGCGACACCCTCCTACCCGATTTTCCCGGTCGTTGCTTCACCATAGAACAGACCTGGGGCTTCAGCAAGAAAGAGCTGAAAGCCTTGTCGACATTGAGACAGGCCAATGTGACCATCCGCAACTTCCCCGCCTCGGTGAACGACCTGCGCAAGAAGCTCCATCTAGCGGACGGAGGCGACACCTACCTCTTCGCCACCACACTCGCCTCGGGCGAGAAGGCCCTCATCCAATGCCGCAAGGTGTAAAGATGTCTCTTGATGGCGGTCACCACACAGCCATGAGGACTCCGGGGCGGTAATCGGGGTAATAAATTCAGTAAACGGGATACAGGGGAGATTCCGTAAATTGTTGTACCTTTGCTTTCGACTAACTTACAATACTTAATTATACTGACAAACCTATTATTTATGACGTTACGTAAAATCAGACTAACATTGGCCGTGGTGGCACTGCTGCTCATCACGGCACTGTTTCTCGACTTCACCGGTACACTGCATGCGTGGTTCGGATGGTTGGCAAAGATTCAGTTCTTGCCCGCCATGCTGGCACTAAACGTGGGCGTGATACTGTGTCTGCTCGCCTTGACCCTCGTCTTCGGACGCATCTACTGCTCGGTCATCTGCCCGTTGGGCATATTCCAGGATGTGGTCTCCGCCATCAGCGGGAGACGCAAAAAGAAGAAGTATCGCTTCGGCTACAGTCCAGCCAAGCGCTGGTTGCGCTACACGGTGCTGGCACTGTTCGTAGTTGCCATCATCACCGGCATCGGCTCGTTTGTAGCGCTGCTGGCACCTTACAGTTCCTATGGGCGCATCGTGCAGAACCTGTTCGCTCCGCTCTACGACTGGGGCAACAACGGATTGGCCTATCTGGCCGAGCGCGCAGACAGCTACGACTTATACGGGAAGGAGGTGTGGATGCGCAGTCTGCCCACATTCGTCATAGCCACCGTCACCTTCGTGGTGCTCATCGTGTTGGCATGGCGAGGCGGCCGCACCTACTGCAACACCATCTGCCCAGTGGGCACGGTGCTGAGCTTCTTCGCGCACTTCTCATGGTTGAAGATTCATGTGGACACCACCAAGTGCAACCAATGCGGACTATGTGAGCGCAGCTGCAAGGCGGCGTGCATCGACAGCAAGAACCATGCGGTGGACTACTCCCGTTGCGTGACCTGTGGCAACTGCATCGGTGTGTGCCACAAGGGAGCCATCTCCTTCGGTCACCCCAAGGGTGGCGTGCAACCGGTAGCGATGGCGGAAGCGGAGCCTCAACCCACATCGGCAGAGCCCGTGAACAAAGCAAACCTACTAAATAAGGAGAACGCAGGAGCTACCGAACCCCCAAAGACCACGAACGAAACGATAGACACCGGCCGACGAACCTTCGTCATCGGCACCGCCATGACCGCCACCACCATCGCACTGGCACAGGAACAGAAGAAAGTGGACGGCGGACTGGCAGCCATCGAGGACAAGATAGCACCGCATCGGGAAACACCGCTTACCCCACCTGGATCGCTCTCTGCCAACAACATGACGCAGCACTGCACCGCCTGCCAACTCTGCGTGACGGTGTGTCCCAACGATGTGTTGCGCCCCTCCACCCGACTGATGACACTGATGCAACCCACCATGTCGTACGAGCGTGGCTACTGCCGACCGGAGTGCACGAAGTGTGGCGAGGTGTGCCCCACCGGAGCCATCAAGCCCATCACACGGGCGGACAAGACCGCCATACAGATTGGCCACGCCGTGTGGGTGCGCAAGAACTGCATCCCGCTGACGGATGGGGTGGCCTGTGGCAACTGTGCGCGCCACTGCCCCACGATGGCCATCTCCATGGTCAACTCCGACCCCAACGACGAACAGTCGCCCTTGATACCAGTGGTCAACGCCGAGCGTTGCATCGGTTGCGGAGCATGCGAGAACCTCTGCCCCGCCCGTCCGTTCAGCGCCATCTATGTGGAAGGTCACGAGAAGCACCGTATTGTATAACCCACCCCTCTAAAGACGACTATTATGAAGAAAGATATAGACAGAAGAAAGTTTCTGAAGATGCTGGGCAGCGGAGCCGTGGCTGCCACATCGCTCTCCCTGTTGCCTGGCTGCAAGGGCAAGACAAACATCACGGACACCTTCACCCCCCACGAGCCGCCTGTCGGCCAGATGACCTATCGGGTGAACCCCAACACGCAGGACCGTGTGTCGATACTCGGCTACGGCATGATGCGACTGCCCATGAAAGAGGAAGAGGTGAACGGAGAGAAACAAAGTAGCGAGATAGACCAGGAGATGGTGAACCAAGAGGTGGACTATGCCCTGGAGCATGGCGTGAACTACTTCGACACCTCCCCCGCCTACTGCCGCGGACTGTCGGAGCGCAGCACCGGCATCGCCCTCAGCCGTCACCCGCGGGAGAGCTATTACGTGGCCACCAAGTTGTCCAACTTCTCACCCGCCACGTGGACCCGGCAGGCATCCATCGACATGTTCGAGACCTCGCTCAAGGAGCTGCAGGTGGACTATGTGGACTACCTACTGCTCCACGGCATCGGCATGGGCAACGACGCACTGAAGGACTTCAACGCCCGCTATATGGACAACGGCATTCTGGACTGGTTGGTGGAGCAGAAGCAGAAGGGACGCATCCGCAACCTCGGCTTCTCGTACCACGGCGACATCAAGATATTCGACCTCGCCCTACAATGGCACGACGAGGGCCGCTACCACTGGGACTTCGTGCAGATAGAGCTCAACTATCTCGACTGGAACTATGCCGACGAAATAAACGACCGCAACACGGATGCCGTATATCTCTATGGTGAGCTAAAGAAGAGAGGTATCCCTGCCGTCATCATGGAGCCGCTGTTGGGCGGACGCCTTTCCAAGGTGCCCGACCCCATCGTGGCGAAGATGAAACAACGCGAGCCGGAACAGAGCGTGGCCAGCTGGGCCTTCCGCTTTGCCGGCACACCAGACGGAGTGCTGACAGTGCTCAGCGGCATGACCTACATGGAGCACCTGAAGGACAACCTCTGCACCTATTCGCCACTGAAACCGCTCAACGACGAGGAGAACGCCTTCCTGATGGAGATTGCCAACGACATCTACAACCTGAAGACCATTCCCTGCAACGAGTGCAACTACTGCATGCCTTGCCCTTACGGCATCAACATACCCGCCATCTTCGCGCACTACAACCGGTGCATCAAGGAGGGAAACATGCCCAACAAGGGGAACGAGCATCCTGACTTCCGCCGGGCACGCCGGGCGTTCCTCATCGGGTACGACCGCAGTGTGCCGCGTCTGCGCCAGGCCAGTCACTGCATCGGTTGCGGCCAGTGTGTGAGCCATTGCCCACAGCGCATCCGCATCCCGCAGGAGATGAAGCGCGTGAACGACTTTGTGGAAGAACTGAAACAAGACCCCACGGTATGACGAGCGAACTGACCGAACTGTTGCACCAAGGGCCCCACTCATTGGTGGTGCGCCAAGGGGAGACCGTGCGTTGCTTCGACAACCGCGGCGTGGCGGACCTCCACAGTCTGTTGGCCGAAGAGCCTCAACTGCTGCGGGGAGCCACTGTGGCGGACAAGGTAGTGGGCAAAGCCGCTGCCAGCCTGATGATGCTAGGCGGAGTGACGGAGCTCTATGCCGATGTCATCAGCGACCTGGCACTGGAACTGTTGCAACAGTCACCTATGGCGGTGCACTACACGCAACGGGTGGACCACATCATCAACCGTGCCCACACGGGATGGTGCCCTATGGAAACCCGCTGCCGGGAGTGCCGCACGGCTGAGGAGTGTCGGCAGCAGGTGAAGGAGTTCATGCAAAAGACTAAAAGTCTAAAGGTCTAAGAGACTAATAGGAGACTTAGGCTTGGCGAACGGAATAAAAAACACGTAATAACTAATAAGTAACAACAATATGCAAACATCAGTAAAACTCTACAGTTATAACTATACGGAGAGCCGCACCTACCTGCTGGCTCTGCTGTTCATCGTGGGCAACGTGGCGTTGCCGCAGCTCTTCCACCTCATCCCTATGGGCGGAAAGACGTGGTTGCCCATCTACTTCTTCACCCTCATCGGTGCCTACAAGTACGGATGGAAGGTGGGTCTGCTCACCGCCCTGACTTCTCCCCTCGTCAACTCGTTGCTGTTCGGCATGCCGGCCCTGTCAGTGGTGCCGGCCATTGCGGTGAAGTCGGGTCTGTTGGCTGCAGGATGTGGCTGGGCCGCCCACCGCTACCACAAAGCTACGGTAGCCTTGCTGCTGGGCGTGGTGCTCTTCTACCAACTCACGGGCACCCTCTTCGAGTGGGCTTGGTGCGGCAGCCTCTATGCCGCCCTGCAGGACTTCCGCATAGCCATCCCGGGCATGCTGTTGCAAATCTTTGGAGGATATCTGTTTATCAACTATCTAATACGTAAATAACTATGTTTGGAATCGGTACACAAGAGATTATCGTCATTCTGTTGGTCATCCTGCTGTTCTTCGGAGGCAAGAAGATACCCGAACTGATGAAGGGCCTTGGCAAGGGCGTGCGTGCCTTCAAGGATGGCATGAACAACCCCGAGCCCGAGAAGACGGACAACGACAAGAAAGACGACACCGACGCAAAGAAGGATGAGTAAGGAGACGGAACCGACGCCACTCACCTTCTGGGAGCATCTGGATGCACTGCGCACGACCATTATCCGCATTGCGGTAATAGTGGTCGTGTGCAGTGTCGTGTTGTTCTGTTGCAAGGACCTCCTCTTCCAGGTGATACTGGCGCCCAAGGATGCCGACTTCGTCACCTACCGGCTGTTCAACCTCATAGCGCCCCTCATGCAGCAGGAGGGTACGGAGGCGTTTCATGTGGAGCTCATCAACACCGCCTTGGCGGGACAGTTCCTCACCCACATGAAGGTCGCCATCTATGCAGGCATCCTCTGCGCCTCGCCCTACATCCTCTACCAACTATTCCGCTTCGTGTCACCAGCGCTCTATGCCGACGAGCGCCGCTATGCAGTACGCGTGGCGGGCTTCGGTTATCTGCTTTTCCTCGCCGGTGTGCTGGTGAGCTATTTCCTCATCTTCCCCTTCACCTTCCGTTTCCTGGGCACCTATCAGGTGAGCGCTGCCGTGGGCAACCTCATCACGCTGGAGTCCTACATCTCCACCTTCACTCTGCTGAGCCTCTCGCTGGGAATCGTCTTCGAGATGCCCATGCTCTGTTGGCTTTTCGCCAAACTGGGATTCATCACCGCCGACTTCATGCGGCATTACCGTCGGCACGCCATTGTCGTCATCCTCATCATCGCCGCCATCATCACCCCCACCTCCGATGTCTTCACGTTAACGTTGGTTTCTTTACCCATGTATCTGCTCTACGAGGTAAGCATCATCATTGTGCGTGCTACAAGAAGTCCTCGCAGCTCAGCATCTGACAAAACAGGCGATTTCACCGACTAACCACTGCTCTTTACGTACGAAAAGTCGGAACGGTTCCTTAGATGCTCAATTTAAAAAGCACACATTTCATTAAACTTTTTTGCATTTTTGTTAGGTTTGTTCATTCCTTTCGTCTACTTTTGCCCATAGTTACTATGACAGGCATAATCAGCGCATCATTATTTCTCATTTGATTTAATTGTCAACAGTAAAAATAGAGTGATTATTAATCGTGGGCACCACCCACATTTTTGTTAACCAAGTAATAGCAATAATGAAGGACTTGAAAAGAAAAATGAAGTGGGCTCTGTGGCTAATGGCTTTTCTGGTATGTATACCCCCAGAAGTCTATTCACAAAGTCTCACCGTGAAAGGGAATGTGAAAGATTCCAGTGGAGAGCCGATCATCGGAGCCTCCATAGTTGAGAAAGGAAACTCGAAGAACGGTACCATCACCGACTTCGACGGTAACTTCACCCTGAAGACGGCAAAGGGCCGTACGTTGGTTGTCTCATACATGGGTATGAGAACGCAAGAAGTGAAAGCAGCTCCCCAAGTGGATGTTGTATTGGAAGACGACAGCCAAGCTCTCGAAGAGGTTGTCGTTGTAGGTTACACGAGCCGTGCCCGTAAGGACTTGACCGGTTCCGTGGGATCTGTGTCCGGACAGAAACTGGCCATCGTGCCTGTGGCATCTGCCGCAGAGGCCCTGCAAGGTAAGATTGCCGGCGTGCAGGTAACCACTGTCGATGGTGCGCCGGGTGCCGACATAAACATCCGCATCCGTGGCGGTTCGGCCATCTCCAGCTCTCAGGATTCCAAGCCGTTGTTCATTGTCGACGGTTTCCAGGCAGACAACATCAACGATATCCCGCCGACGGATATCCAGAGCATCGACGTATTGAAGGACGCTTCCTTGACCGCTGTCTATGGTGCGCGAGGCGGTAACGGCGTAGTCATCGTCACCACCAAATCGGCTCAGCAAGGCAAGGTGAAGGTGGACTTCAACGCTTACGCACAGCTCTCGTGGTTGGCAGGCAAGCAGGACATGCTCAACTCCTACGAGTTCGTAAGATACCAGTTGGACGCCTGCATCGGCAGCAACAGCAACACCTACATGTTCCGCCGCGATTTCGGTAACCCCAACGACGTGGACGTGTACAAAAGCATGCCTACCCACGACTGGCAGGACGAGCTGATGGGCGATGGTGCCTTGACGCAAATGTACAACGTGACGGTAAACGGCGGTAACGAGAAGTTGCGCTTCAACACCTCGCTGACCCAGCACAACCAGGACGGTATCATAGCCGGCTCTGGCGTACGCCGTACCAACATGAACACGAAGATCGACGTGCAGCTGGCCAAGAACGTGAAGCTGTTGATTAACCCGCGTTTTACCTACCGTCGCGACCTCGGTACGGGTGCTTCAGGCATCGGTACAGAAGGCTTGATTGGCGTGCTCAACTATCGCCCGACAAACGGCCTGCGCGAGGCGACCAACTACGACGAAGAGTGGCAGGACTTCTCCGTAGAGCGTTACTGGATGGTGAAGAGCCCACTGGACGACATCGACCAAAACTACCAGCTGACCCACTCCTACAGCTTCACCAACCAGGCCAGCCTGACATGGGAGATTATCAAGGGATTGAGCTTCCGCTCGGACATCGCACAGTTCTGGTCGTTCTCCGACAAGAACCGCTTCTATGGCTACCTCACCGACACGGCAGCCGCCAACGAGAACATGCCGGTGGCACAGATTACCAACTCCCGCTCGTTCCGCTACACATGGACCAACACGTTGAACTATGCGTTCAGCCTCAAGGAGAAGCACAACTTCGCCTTCCTGTTGGGTCAGGAAATCTACCACACACAGACGACTACTAACTACCAGGCTTCGCGCTACTTCCCGCAGGAAACCTCTCCCCGATACGCGTTCAACAACATGGGCTTGGGTACAGCTTACGCGTCGACCTCCAGTGTGACCACTCCTAACCGCACAGCCTCCTTCTTCGGACAGGCCAATTATAACTACAAACACAAATACCTGTTGTCGTTCACAATGCGTGCCGACGGTTCCACACGCTTCGCTCCTGGCTACCAGTGGGGCTACTTCCCCTCAGTATCAGGTGCATGGGTGCTCTCCGAGGAGGACTGGTGGAACAAGGACGTAATCGACAACCTGAAGCTCCGTGTAGCTTACGGTCTCTCCGGTAACAACAACATCGGTGACGACCGCTGGCGCTACCAGTACTCCATCAACGCCGATGGCGGACCGAGCTGGGGCGAGAACTCCACTACACAGAACGGCGACAAGTACTACGCTGCCGACAACCTCTTCCCGAACGAGAAAATCAAATGGGAGACCACCGTCACCCGCAACTTGGCAGCCGACATCTCGCTGTTCAACGGACGCCTGACCATCACTCCCGAGGTCTACTGGAACACCACACGCGACTTGCTCTACCGATGCCAGATTCCTACCACCACAGGTTACACCTATCAGTGGCAGAACGTAGGCCAGGTGCGCAACCGCGGTATCGAGCTGACCGTCAATGGTGACATCCTCCGTGGCAAGGACTATGTGTTGTCTGCCAACTTCAACATGGGTATGAACAAGACTAAGGTGGAGAAGATTAACGGTACGGATGCGTACATCCCCGCCAAGTCGTGGGACTCTGAGGACAACTTCCGCCTGGTAGAGGGCAAAGAAGTAGGACTCATCTATGGTTACATCTACGACGGCATCTATGGCTTCGACGAGTTCCACCGCGAAGGCTACAACTACGCCATCAACGATGCAGACTATCTGGCAGAGAACCCAGGCGTACAGGAGAAACCGACCGTGGAAGGACTCTACGGAACTGCTCCGGGCCGCATCAAACTGAAAGACCTCAACGGTGACGGCAAGATTGACATCAACGACCGTACCGTGGTAGGTAACACCAACCCGAAACTACAAGGTGGCTTCGGCATCTCGGGCAAGTACAAGAACTTCGACTTCACGGCCAACTTCACCTACATGCTCAACTTCGACCTGATCAACGCTACGGCCTACAACCTCTCGTCCGCAGTAGGTTCCAGCCGTACAGACCCACGTAACGTACTGAGCAAGTTCGACTACGAGAACCGTTGGGTTTACTATGGCGACATCTACAACACCTATGCCGACGGTACCCGCGAGATCTATAACCTCAACGAGCCGTTGCTCGCCAACTCGCAGCACACCGACTACCTCGACGAGTACGAGCGCATCAATGCCGGCAAGACCCTGTGGAACCCGCAGAACGTGACCACCAAGTACACACTGTCCAACTTCGTGGAGGACGGTTCGTTTGTCCGCTTGACCGACGTGACCATCGGTTACACCCTGCCAAGCGACCTCACCAAGCGTTGGGGCATTTCTCGCCTGCGTCTCTACTTCACCGGTTCGAACCTCTTCTGTCTCACCAACTACTCGGGCTTCGACCCCGAGGTGGACATCCAGAACGGTCTGACCCCGAACGTGGACTATAATCGCTACCCGCGTACACACAGTTACCTGTTCGGTATGAACCTTTCGTTCTAAACTTTCTGTTAATCAATAAAGGAGAAAATACGATATGAAAATAAAACATATACTCATTTGCGGTATGTCGCTGGTAGCACTCAGTGCCTGCAACGACTACCTCGATGTGGAAGCGCCTTCCAAGGTGACGGACGAGCAAGTATTCAGCAGTCTCGAAGAGGCTGACCGTCTGCTCAACTCCGTATACCAGGCCACCTGTTCCAGCAACACCTACGGAAACGCCTACCTCACCACCGTAAACTTCAACAGCGACGTGGAGTGGTCCACCTCATCCGCCAGCGAACAGAGTGCTTCGCACAACGAATGGAAACTCTTCGACGGCGAGGCCGACGGAAGCAATGCCAAGAGCATCTGGGACGCAGCCTACGCTACTGTAGAGCGTGCCAACAACTTTATCAACGCGGCTGAGAAATCCGCTCTCTATGGCGATGACGACCTCGACCAAATGATTGGTGAGGCCAAGTGTATCCGGGCCATGAACTACCTGGATATGGTCATCCTGTGGGGCGACATTCCCTTCTCGTTCACCCGTACGTACGACCAGGAGTCCCTCGTCATGCCGATGGGCGACCGCGACCAAATCCTCACCGACCTCATCAACGACCTGAAAGAGGCTGCACCGAAAATGCGTCAGGCTAAGGAAGTGACCGAAGGCGTGGAGCGTTGTACACAAGAGTTCGCATGGGCCCTCATCGCCCGCATCGCCATGTTCCGTGCAGGCTACTCTCTGCGCCACGGCGAGGATGCCACGGCCGTAGGTACCATGGAACGCTCGGCTGACTATGCCGACTACTACAAGATTGCCAGCGAATATTGCAAGAAGGTGATCGATGCCGCCACCCACAAGCTGACCAATAGCTATTTCGACGTGTTCATCAACGAGTGTAACTACACCGTAGTGAACGATGACGATGTCATCTTCGAGATCCCGTTCGTGCGCAACGTGAATGGTAACATCGGCTATATACATGGACCGAAGGCCGACCTCTCCAGTGCTGGCGACACCGACCATCCGTGGGGACGATGCAGTGGCTCGGTAGGCCTTAACGCCTTCTATCGCTACAGTTTCGACTCTCAAGATGTGCGCCGCAATGTGGCAGGCTACTGGTCATACAGCAACAACGGCACCCCGAGCTTGCTGAACAGCTACACCAACTACTGCCTGAAGTGGTCCAAGTTGTGGGACAAGTCGCACACCATGGGCAACACCTCACAGGGAAACACCGGCATCAACTTCCCCTACATGCGTTATGCCGATGTGTTGCTGATGTATGCCGAGGCTGAGAACGAGATCAACAACGGACCGACGGCAGAAGCTAAAGCTGCGCTCAAGCAGGTGCGTGAGCGTGCGTTCCGCAACGCTACCAACAAGCCGGAGATGGTGGAGACCTATGTGGATAATCTCACCACCAAAGAGGCTTTCTTCGATGCCATTGTGGACGAGCGTGCCTGGGAGTTCGGCGGCGAAGGTATCCGTTGGAAAGACCTGGTTCGCTGGAACATCTACAACAAAGTAATCTACAAGAACTTCTGGCTTTACTATGCCATGGGTTCCGACGACGATTCATACTTCCATTCGGATAGAGAGATGACCGAATATCCCAAAAAGATATACTACCGTATCCATACGCGTTCGGAATGGAACGAGTTGGTTAATGGAAATCCGAACAGGTACACCGAAACAAACTATCCTGAAGTATTTGACTTCCCCAACACAGACTCCAGCTTAGGTGTCATTGAGTTCTATCGACATTATAATGACGGTGATGACGATGTCACACCAGATCTTAACACCCTGTGGGAAAACTGGGGATCACATGTTGAATGGCAGGATAATATAAAGACCTCAGGCACAGACAAGGATGTATGGACAATGGTCGATTTATTCAGTTGGTTGGAAGACGAAACCGGTATTGCCAAAGCAGCTATACGCTACTCTATACGTGGCTACATGTACATCGACGATGGCGGAACATTACTCCCATCCACAATGCCCGATTACGATTCGGAGGACGTATTGGACAACCTGCCACCAGTGCGCTACATCCTGCCAATTCCACGCGATGTAGTCAGCCGAAGCGTAGGACAGTACAAGAACTATTATGGTTATTAATCTCAACAGAACATTTATGAAAAAGATATTTTTATATTCAATGCTCATAGCCGCTTCGACTGCCATCTTTACCGGGTGTAAGGACGACAACGAAGACTTTAGCGGATCGGATGCCGACCGTCTGTTCATGCCGATGTTCCGTCTTACTCAAAACATGAACTCGACAACGACAGACTACCACTGCGACATCGCATCGCGCGTAGATCCGCAAATTGAGACCTACCTCGTGCAGCACGGGTACAAGACCAGTACGCACGTCAACGACATGCGACTCTTCTGGTATGGTGTGGAAGGTGCGGACGCGTACGAACTGAAAGCCAAGGTACAGGGTACCTCTTGGGACAAGGCCGAAAACCCCAACCTGCTCGACACCATTCTGACAGCCGACCAACTGTCGTTCCTCCACGAGGACTTGCAGTACGGCACAGGATACCTCTATGCCATACGTGCATTGGTGGACCGCAACGACCTCAACAATCCACGCAACTCCAAGTGGTACGGATATGGCGACGGCTCACACCAACAAGATCAGTCACGTGACGACAGCCGTAACCAGACAGGTGCCTTGACCACCGGTATGCGTTACGACGTACCCTCCCTCTTTTGGGTGGAGAATGTGACGAAGACCTCCATGGACGTATGCTTCCTCCCCGAAACGGAAGATGATTGGGAGAAGACTTACAAACAATTCCTGGACGCAGGAGCCGAAGTAGAGAACGGACAATGGGTGTTCGACGAAATCCGTGTCGTCCCATCTGCCGACAACGCGCAGTTGGAAGAGCACGTGTACAAACTCACCGATGCGGACAAGGCTGCGGGACGTGTACACTTCGACAACCTGGTGTCCAACGCTGCCTACATCGTGAGTGGACAGAACAACAACGTGACCCGCTACTACGACCGCCAGTACAACTCCAATATGGTGCGTATGCAGGGCGACCCGGGCGAGCCTATCTACCTCCCGGCAGCTACGGCGGAATCCGTGCTGTTGGATACCCTGTTGCAGAATGGCGACCAATATAAAATGTATGGCGTGAAGGACTTGATAGCTACACGCATCGACACAGTGCTGACCAACTATATGTCGGACAATACATTGGCCGAGGGACAGATATTCTACCTCGAAGGTGGCAAGACCTATTACCTCTCCACATCGGTCGATCTGACCAAGGGCTTCACCTTGGCTACCAACCCGGAGGATATCGCTGCCGGCAAGGGACGCGCTACCGTGTTGCAGGGCATCGGTTGGAACGACGAAGCTCACACAGCCGCCAATGGTCAAAACTGGAATCTATGTCGTAGAGCACAGTCCGGTACAGAGAATGGCGTGACCTTGGCCATCCAGTCCATCATATTCGAGAACATCAACTTCCACCCGATGACATGGTTTAACTACTTCGACCAGAAAGCTAAAGGTACCGGCAACTATTTCATGAACATGAACTCACAAGGTCTGTCTTTTATCTTGTCTGAACTGCGTGTGTCCAACTGTACCTTCTGCGGACACGTGCGTGGATTTATCCGCTTCCAAGGTCCGAACCGACAGATTATTGAGAAGCTGACGGTTGACAACTGCGTATTCTACGATGAAGGAGGTTATGATACCGACGGACGTGGCTATGCATGGTTCGCCGGCCCTGGTGGCAACCGCAAGTCCAACTTCTTCAAGAACTTGACCTTCACCAACAATACCATCATTGACTCTCCACGTCATGCTTTGGTTTCGGAGAACAATAACCTGTCTTGGCCTAAAGGTACAACGTGGAACATCAATGTCTCCAACAATACGTTTGTGAATTTCTCACCACGCTCCAAGAACAAGGGTCATGGTAGAATCTTCGAAATCAGGTACATCCCTTCCGGATCTACAGTAACCTGCAAGAAGAACCTCTTCGTGTTTGTAGGCAACAAGAACGATGGAGGTCGTGACTACTACATGAAAGGTATGGAAGTCAAAACACAGAATCTGACATACGACTTTGCAGACAACTATTCTACCGTGGTTCCGGCATACCAGTCTTACAAGAGTTCAACAGAACAAAAGTCCACCCTGTTGGATGGTATGTTCTCACATCAGAACTTCTCAAACAGCAGTACAGGTATCGGCTATGGTACTCCGAAAGGAAAGAACAACATCGGTGGTTTTGGTGAAACGCAGATTAAGTTCGGTGACAACCACAACGGCAATGAGGACGATGCTGTAGGCTATCAGTTGACCGCTGAAGAGCTCTTCCAGGATCCGTCGCCTATTGGTACGGTAAATGCCAAAGAGACGTTTGATAAAGATGCTTATCGTCACAAAGACATCAGCGGCTTCTACTACAACAACACTCCCCGCGTGACGGCTCACCCCATCTACACGAAACAAATCGGCGACCCGCGCTGGCGTACCGGTGCCTCTTGGGATGGTGGCAAGAACCACACCGTGAAGAGTGGCGACATCACCTTCTAAGGAGTAAATAAGATTTCTTTCTTACAATACAAACATAAGAAGTGAATGACCGGGAGGGCGGACTTGCGAAAGTCCGCCCTCTTACTGTATATATCCCGCTCCCGCACACCTACATCTTTGGCAATGAAGACACCCGGTTGACTATCCCCACCACTATTATGCACGAGCCATCAGTATACACCTCGTTTGTGCAATCACCCTACAGCGATGCCGCCACAATTAGGGTATGATAGGTTCACGACAGCTGTCGTGAGGTCTTACGTCATGTGTCATAAGGTTGTGGGACAGCTATCGTGAGGTCGTTTGACACGTGACGAACAATTGGTTGACATGTGACAAACAATCGGTTGACACGTGACGAACAATCGGTTGACACGTGGCCTTCAACAAACCTACCTATACATTTCGCCCGTCATACTATTACCTTTTGCCTCACAAGGCCAAGGGTTTCTAGCTGAAATGAGGAGTGGTCAAGGACCGACAGAATATAGCAAGGGCGTACTAATCGAGTGTCGTCGATACAGTACGCCCATTGCGGATTATTTCTTTTGCGAGATGTGGGAGAGTATCGTGGAAGCGACAATGTCCTGACCAGGCTCCTTCATGTGAACACCGTCCTCGGCATAATAGTCGATGATGCCCAAGAGGGGCTGGTGGATGTCCACCACCTCAAAGCCTTGCTGCTGCGCCACCTCCTTCAGCTGAGGTACCAAGCGGATGAGACGGTTGCCGGAATCCTCATATTTCTCCAACACATTGTTCTGCCTCAAGGGAGGAGGGGTGACGTAGACGAGACGCGTCTTGCCACGGCGATACAGTTTATGCTTCTTAATCTTCGCCAATAACGCACTCAGGTTTTGAGGAACCTCGGCCTGCCGGTCATCGAACACCTTCTTGGTATCGTTGGTACCCAGGCAAACGATGATGAAATCATACTGTTTATACTGCGTCTGGGCAGAATCGAGATAAGAATCTATGTTCTTGAGAGCGTTGAGTTTCGCTTTGCCATTGTTGTCGAAGCCGATGGTGCGTCCGCTCTGTGAGAGGTTCACAATAGTAGCTTGCGGCATCATCTTCTTCAGCCGGTCAGTCCATCCGCCTTTGATGGCACCATTGGAATCGCCTATCGTCAGTACCTTGCATTTCAAGTCAGATACTGGCAAGTCACAGGGAACCAGTCCCAATGCCTGAGGGATTTGCTCGTGTCTTCCCTCGAAAACCGTCAAATGAATGTTTTCATAACTGCGGGTAAGATGAACATCGCGGTCGAAGAGCTTCGGGTTGTTGCCATAGTCCGGATTGATGCGCTTTCCCAAGAACTCCAGCATTTCGTCGCAAGAGATCAAGTCCGGGTCTGACGATGATTTCTCCATAATCTGATGGATGTCCGAGAGGCCATACTTCAGTTCACCCACCAAACGATTGTACATCTTCAGGGAATGGGTGATTGGCACGGAGCCCGTGTAGCCATCGTGGATGCCGGTGTAGATGTAGAGTTGCGAATCCTTACGCTTCTCCCTAGGGAAAGACTGGTACAGAGGAGAGCGAAGGATAGCGGTTTCTTTGTTGAACACCTTCGTGTCGGGAGCGACGACACTGAGTATGTCGTTAGCATATTTGGCGCTCCTGCCCACGGACTCCCAATACCAGGCCTCGATGTCGGAGATAGGCACCCAAGCGGAGAAGGACTTAACAGGGTAATCGATGTTCATGAAAGAGGCCAACGTGGCGTAGCCTCCGCCAGAGACACCCACGATGTGAACCTCCTCGGGATTGGCGTGGGTCTGTTCCAATGCATACCGGATGGCATCCTCTATGTCAGCCAAAGCCAACGGGCTTCCCATGGCTGAAGGTGTACGGTTAGGTCCACGGAAATCGGGATGTATATAGTTCCAGTCACGTGCCAGGATTTCTTTGGTCAGCGGATCCGATTGCGTGTAGTTGCCACTCCATGTGTGGAGGCTGACAATCAGCGGCTGCGGAGTAGCGCGTTTCGACTTGTAGAGGAATGCCTTTTGGATGTTCCCGTCCTTCGAGGAGGTTATCTCCACCTCCTGGAACGCGTCGTTCCAGTTCTTACGGACGGTGTTATCCCATGTAGGTTCGGTCTGGGCGGATAGTGAAACGATCCCCATGAGACCGAGGAAGAAAGCGAGTGTAATATTTCTCATCGTATCGTATAATAAATAAATGAATAACCGAATGATGCCGCAAAGTTAATGATTTCCGATGAACGCCTCTCATTTAGCGGCAGCTAAACTGCCGGTGAGCCTCAACCCATCCCCCCTAAGTAAGTACCCGTGAGCCTCCCTTATCATGTAAAATAAGGCGTTCGAGCGAGACGAAATATGTAAAATAAGGCGTTCTAACGAGAGAAAATATGTAAAATAAGGCGTTCTAACGAGAGAAAATATGTAAAATAAGGCGTTCTAACGAGAGAAAATATGTAAAATAAGGCGTTCTAACGAGAGAAAATATGTAAAATAAGGCGTTCTAACGAGAGAAAATATGTAAAATAAGGCGTTCTAACGAAGATATTCATTACCTTTGCGCCATCACAGAAAGGTGGTAGTTGCTTATGAAAGAGACGTTTATAGACAAGAGAACGCTGGAAGTGATACTCAGCGACCAAAAGACAGAAATAGACAACTGGTCGTACCAATCACTATGTACGCGTACAGAAGAGACTCTTGTGGATTTCGATAGTCCACAAGCACAGGTCGTCATCGGTGTCCGCCGCAGCGGGAAATCCACGTTGTGCCTACAGACACTGGTTCGGGCTAAAGTCGTGTTCGCATACGTGGACTTCGACGACGAGCGTCTGGCCGGACTCGGCACGGGTCAGCTGAACGATGTGCTTGAAGTGCTCTATAAGATATATGGTGACTTCCATTACATCTTCCTCGACGAGATACAAAACGTGGAAGGTTGGCCACTCTTTGTCAACCGCCTGCTGCGCACCAAGAAACACGTGGTGCTGACCGGTAGCAATGCCAAGCTACTGAGCAGCGACCTGGCTACACATCTGACAGGACGCAGCAGCGAAATCGCCTTGTACCCCTTCTCCTTCCCGGAATACTGTGCCATGAAGGGAGTGAACTGCACGCTGCGTACGACACAAGCCATAGCCAACCAGCGAAACGCTTTCGACGAATACCTGCGGCAAGGAGGATTCCCGGAGCTGATTCAGATTAAGGACCACAGGAAGTACATCACCAACCTGGTGGACAACATCCTGAGTCGAGACATCGAACAGCGCTACAAGATATCGTTCCCGGCACAGTTTGAGAACCTGGCGAACCATCTCCTCAACGTATCGCCCTACGTCGTCTCCCTACCCGACCTAGCGGACCTGTTCCAGCTCAAATCGTCGCACACAGTACACAATTACGTTAAATATCTGAAGGAGGCATACCTGCTCATGGGGGTGAAGAAATATTCCCCGAAGAGCAGCATGCGCACCATTGGCGAGAAAGTCTATGCCGTAGACGTAGCCCTGATGAACCAACGGGAAAACGCCTTTGCAGGCGACAACCTAGGATGGCGACTGGAAACGATTGTACTGAATCATCTCATGCGCAAATGCAAGAACGAGGGATGGGATGTATATTACCTGAACGACCGGTCGGGCGAATGCGACTTCATCGTCTGCAACGGCAACAGGGTGCTGCAGTGCATACAAGTCTCCTACGACATCTCTTCGGTGAAGACCCGCAAGCGGGAGATCAATGGGTTGCTGCTTGCCCAAAAGAGAACCAAATGCGAGGACCTGCTCCTGTTGACCGACAACGTCTATGAGGAACTGGAGACAGACGGACGCCGCATACTGATAGAGCCAGTGTATGAATGGGCCACACAACTGTTCCGATAATTTTGCTCTTAGCCACAATTGTGATGAACTATTTACGAGAAATCACTATCTTTGCAATTTGAAAATGTCGAATCAACGCTAATATAGATATAAGACTCATGGCAGTAACTATCAAACAAGTGTCCACGGCGAAGGAGCTGCGGGCGTTTATCCGTTTCAACTATACACTCTACAAAGACAACCCCTACTCGGTGCCCGACCTCTACGACGACATGCTCAACACGTTCGACCCGAAGAAGAACGCGGCACTGGAGTTCTGCGAGGCAGCCTACTTCCTGGCCTACCGCGAAGGGGAAATCGTAGGACGCGTGGCGGCCATCATCAACAAGCGGGCCAACGAGACGTGGAACAAGCAGTGTGTACGCTTCGGATGGATAGACTTCATCGACGACCTGGAGGTGTCGAAGGCTTTGATAGAGACTGTGGAACGGTGGGGTAAAGAGCGGGGCATGACAGAAATTCAAGGCCCGCTCGGATTCACCGACATGGATGCCGAGGGCATGCTGGTGGAGGGCTTCGACCAACTGAGCACCATGGCCACCATCTACAACTATCCCTACTATCCCAAGCACATCGAACAGATGGGCTTCGAGAAGGACGCCGACTGGGTGGAGTTCCACATCAACGTGCCGGACAGCGTGCCGGAGAAGATGCAACGCATAGCCGACATCGTGTGCCGCAAATACAAACTGCACGTGAAGAAACTGAAGAATATGAAGGAGGTAAACCGCGGAAACTACGGTCCCCGCATCTTCAAGCTCATCAACGAATGCTACGCACAGCTCTACGGCTACTCGCAGATGACAGAGCGACAGATAATGCAGTACGTGAAGATGTACCTGCCTATCCTCGACCTGCGGATGGTGACCCTGATAGAGGATGAGAACAACGAGCTGGTAGGCGTGGGCGTCTCCATGCCCTCCCTCTCGGTGGCCCTGCAGAAAGCCAAGGGCCGACTGTTCCCCTTCGGGTGGTATCACCTGCTGAAAGCCCTCTACTGGAAGAAGCCCCATACGCTCGACCTGCTACTGGTGGGCATCAAGCCCGAATACCAGAGCAAGGGAGTGAACGCCCTGTTGTTCACCGACCTCATCCCCGCCTACAACAAGCTGGGGCTGGTGGACGCCGAGAGCAACCCCGAACTGGAGACCAACAACAAGGTGCAGGCACAGTGGGAATACTTCGAGACACGTCAGCACAAACGCCGCCGGGCCTACCGCAAACCCATAACGGAATAACAACGTAAGACAACATAGAAAGAATAAAACATAAAATATGCCAGAAGAGAACGAATTACAGCATAACTCCACAACGCAACCCGTGGAATATACCGACGACAACATCCGCCACCTGAGCGACATGGAGCATGTGCGTACCCGCCCCGGTATGTACATCGGTAAGTTGGGCGACGGCAGCTATGCCGAGGACGGCATCTACGTGTTGCTGAAAGAGGTGATAGACAACAGCATCGACGAGTTTAAGATGCACGCCGGCAAACGCATCGAGATAGACGTGGAGGAAAATCTGCGTGTGAGTGTACGCGACTACGGCCGAGGCATCCCGCAAGGGAAACTCATCGAGGCAGTGAGCATGCTCAACACCGGCGGTAAGTACGACAGCAAGGCCTTCAAGAAGAGTGTGGGACTCAACGGCGTGGGTGTGAAGGCAGTGAACGCACTGAGCCGACGCTTCGAGGTACGCAGCTACCGCGACGGCAAAGTGCGCGAAGCCATCTTCGAGAAGGGCATACTTCAGAGTGACATCACACGGGACACCGACGAGGACAACGGCACATACATCTTCTTCGAGCCGGACAACACCCTGTTCGAGAACTACCGTTTCCACGGGGAGTTCGTGGAGACGATGCTGCGCAACTATACCTACCTGAACACAGGACTCTCCATTATATATAATGGTCAGCGCATCGCGTCGCGCAACGGACTGGTGGACCTGCTCACCGACTCCATGACGGCAACGTGCCTCTACCCCATCATCCATCTGAAAGGCGAGGACATCGAGATAGCCTTCACCCACACCGACCAGTATGGCGAGGAGTACCACTCGTTCGTCAATGGCCAGCATACCACCCAAGGCGGTACGCACCAAAGCGCATTCAAGGAACACATAGCCCGCGCCATCAAAGAGTTCTACAACAAGAACCTCGACTATGCGGACATCCGCAACGGCATGGTGGGAGCTATCGCCATCAATGTGGAGGAGCCGGTGTTCGAGAGCCAGACGAAGGTGAAGCTAGGCTCCACGAAGATGGCTCCGGATGGGCCCAACCTCAACAAGTTCGTGGGCGACTTCATCAAGACCGAGGTGGACAACTTCCTCCACAAGAACGCCGACATCGCCAACGTGATGCTACAAAAGATACAAGACTCGGAGAAGGAGCGCAAAGCCATAGCCGGTGTCACCAAAATTGCCCGCGAGCGGGCCAAGAAGGCCAACCTGCACAACCGCAAGCTGCGCGACTGCCGCATCCACCTCAACGATACGAAAGGCGACAACCTGGACGAGAGCAGTATCTTCATCACCGAGGGCGACTCCGCCAGCGGATCCATCACGAAGAGCCGCGACGTGAACACACAGGCGGTGTTCAGCCTACGTGGTAAACCGCTCAACTCCTTCGGCCTGACCAAGAAGGTGGTCTACGAGAACGAGGAATTCAACCTCCTGCAGGCAGCCCTCAACATCGAGGACGGACTGGACGGGCTGCGCTACAACAAGGTGATAGTGGCCACCGATGCCGATGTGGACGGTATGCACATCCGTCTGCTGATGATCACCTTCTTCCTGCAGTTCTTCCCCGACCTGATCAAGAAAGGGCACGTCTACATCCTGCAGACCCCACTGTTCCGGGTGCGCAACCGCAAGAAGAAAATCAAGGGTGCCAAGGCGGAGAAGGGAGGCAAGGACGACTACGAGACCATCTACTGCTACACTGACGAGGAGCGTGCGGCTGCCATCGAGAAGCTGAGCCCCGACCCCGAGATCACCCGATTCAAAGGACTGGGAGAGATATCGCCCGACGAGTTCAAACACTTCATAGGCAAGGACATGCGACTGGAACCCGTCACCCTGCGCAAGACCGATGCCGTGAATGAGCTGCTGGGATTCTATATGGGTAAAAACACGATGGAAAGGCAAAATTTCATTATCAACAACCTAGTGATAGAAGAGGATGCCGCCAACGACGAAGAGGAGATAACAGAATGAAACGAGCCATTTTCCCGGGGACATTCGACCCCTTCACCACGGGCCACTACTCGGTAGTGCGCCGGGCGCTCACCTTCATGGACGAACTGGTCATCGGCATCGGTATCAACGAGGGCAAGCGCACCTGGTTCTCCACGGAAAAGCGAATGGAGATGATCAGCCGGCTCTATGCCGACAATCCCCGTGTAAAGGTGGAGGCATACAGCGACTTGACGTGTGACTTCGCCAAACGGATGGATGCCGAATTCATCATCCGAGGCATACGCACGGTGAAGGACTTCGAGTACGAGGAGACCATCGCCGATATCAACCGAAAACTCTCCGGCATAGAGACCATACTGCTCTTCACCGAACCAGAACTGACCAGCGTCAGCTCAAGCATCGTAAGGGAGCTGATCAGCTATGGCAAGGACATCACCCCCTTCGTGCCTGAGGGCCTCATCATCGACGAAAAGAGATAACAAACCAATAGGTATAGACTAAAGAACATGAAAAAGATTTATTTCTTCATCGGCCTGTTCATCGCAGCCAACCTGACGATGGCGCAAACCAAGAAGGTGACGCCCGCCCGCAAGCTGCAGATAGCGGAATTCGCCATCAACAACCTCTATGTGGACAGCGTGGATGAAAACGAACTGGTGGAGGCCGCCATCACGAAGATGCTGGAACAGCTCGACCCCCACTCCACATACGCCAACCCCGAGGAGGTGAAGAAGCTGAACGAACCGCTGCAAGGCAACTTCGAGGGCATCGGTGTGCAATTCAATATGGTAGAAGACACCCTGCTGGTGATACAGCCCGTGGTGAACGGCCCATCGGAGAAGTGCGGCATCCTGGCCGGTGACCGTATCGTGAACGTGAACGACACCACCATAGCCGGTGTGAAGATGACGACCAACAACATCACGCGCCGCCTGCGCGGCCCCAAGGGGAGTAAGGTAAAGCTGGGCATCGTACGGCGCGGTATCGCCGATATCCTCTACTTTGAGGTGACCCGCGACAAGATACCCGTACACAGCGTGGACGCTGCACACATCGTGAAGAAAGGCATCGGCTATGTGCGCATCAACAACTTCGGAGCCACCACCGTGGAAGAGTTTGAGGATGCGCTGAAGAGCCTCAGCAAGAAAGGAATGAAAGACCTCATCCTCGACCTGCAGGGCAACGGAGGCGGATACCTGAACGCTGCCGTGGGACTGGCCAACGAATTCCTGCAAGCCAACGAACTGATTGTCTACACCGAGGGACGACGCAACCCGCGCAACTCCTTCCATGCGCACGGCACGGGCAAGTTCAAGGACGGACGGCTGATAGTCCTCGTCGACTCCTACACCGCTTCCGCCTCGGAGATAGTCACCGGAGCCATACAAGACTGGGACCGCGGACTGGTAGTGGGCCGACGCTCCTTCGGCAAGGGCCTGGTACAACGCCCTATCGACCTGCCCGACGGATCGATGATACGGCTCACCATCGCCCGCTACTACACCCCCACAGGACGCTGCATACAGAAGCCCTATGAGAGCATCGAACAGTACAACCATGACCTCATAGACCGCTACAACAGCGGCGAGATGAGTAATGCCGACAGCATACACTTCCCCGACTCGCTCAAGTTCAAGACCAAACGGCTCGAGCGCATCGTCTACGGCGGCGGAGGCATCATGCCGGACTACTACGTGCCACTGGACACCACACGCTACTCCGACTACCACCTGCAACTGTCCGCCAAGGGAGCCATCATCAAGACCACCTTGCAGTATGTGGACAACAACCGGCAGACACTGAAGAAGCAGTATAAGACCTTCGATGAATTCGACGAAAAGTTCACTGTAACGCCCGAGCTCATCGAACTGCTGAAGAGCGAAGGCGAGAAGGCGGGTGTGAAGTACGACGAGGAGGGATACCTCAAGGGACGATCCCTGCTCCACAACCAGCTGAAGGCGTTGATAGCCCGCGACATCTGGGACATGGACGAATACTACCGCGTGATGAACCGCGACAACGAGAGTGTGCAGAAAGCACTGGAACTGTTGCAATACGACGATTTTGAGAGTTTAATGACAAAGAAGAGACAATGATCAGTTATCAGACCGATGGTGTGAAGATGCCAGCCATCAAAAGAAAAGAGAACAGTGCGTGGGTGAAGGACGTAGCAGCATCCTACGGCAAGAAGGTGGGCGAGATAGCCTACATCTTCTGCTCCGACGACAAGATACTGGAGGTGAACCAACAATACCTGCAGCACGACTACTACACGGACATCATCACCTTCGACTATTGCGAGGGCAACACCATCAGCGGTGACCTCTTCATCAGCCTCGACACCGTGCGTACCAACGCAGAGCAGGTGGGCGCTACCTACGACGAGGAGTTGCACCGCGTCATCATACACGGCATCCTGCACCTCTGCGGCATCAACGACAAAGGTCCGGGCGAACGTGAAATCATGGAAGCGGCCGAGAACAAGGCCTTGGCCATGCGTAACCAAGCTCAGTAAGGAAGAGAGAGAGGTATGGTACTGAACTACATTTGGATAGCCTTCTTTGTGGTGGCCTTCGCCATCGCCCTGGTGCGGCTAGTCTTCATGGGCGACACGGAGATATTCCCCGCCATCATGAACTCTACGTTCAGCTCGGCGGAGACAGCGTTCAAGATATCGCTGGGACTGACCGGTGTGCTCTCCCTCTGGCTAGGCATCATGCGCATCGGCGAGAAGGGCGGCGTGGTGAACGTCTTCGCCCGTCTGCTGAGTCCTGTCTTCAGTCGCCTCTTCCCCGACATACCGAAGGGACATCCCGTAACGGGCACTATCTTCATGAACATCTCCGCCAACATGCTGGGACTGGACAATGCCGCCACCCCCATGGGACTAAAGGCCATGGAGCAGATGCAAGAGCTGAACCCCAAGAAGGACACCGCCACCAATCCGATGATCATGTTTCTGGTGCTCAACACCTCCGGACTGACCATCATACCAGTCAGCATCATGGTGTACCGGGCGCAACTCGGGGCCGCACAGCCTACGGACGTGTTCATTCCCATTCTGCTAGCTACCTTCTTCTCCACCATGGTGGGTCTGTTGGCAGTGAGCATCTACCAACGCATCAACCTCTTCAACCGCACCCTGATGCTCACGCTGGGCGGCATGTGCCTGGCCGTGGCAGGCATCATCTGGGGATTCAACTCGCTGTCGAAAGAGGCGATGGACGTGGTCTCCACCTCCGTAGCGAACATCCTGCTCTTCACGGTCATCATCGCCTTCATCATTGCCGGCATGCGCAAACGCATCAACGTGTACGAAGCCTTTGTGGACGGTGCCAAGGAGGGATTCCAGACCGCCGTGCGCATCATCCCCTATCTGGTAGCTATTCTCGTTGGCATCGGAGTCTTTAGGGCCTCGGGGGCGATGGACATGATTATCGGCGCAGTGGAACAGCTCGTCAGCTGGTGCGGTGGCAACACGGACTTCGTGGGAGCCTTGCCTACCGCCCTGATGAAGCCTTTGAGCGGTGGCGGGGCGCGCGGACTGATGATAGATGCCATGACCAACTACGGACCGGACTCCTTCACGGGTCGTCTGGCTTGCTTGTTCCAAGGCTCTACGGACACCACCTTCTACATCCTGGCAGTCTACTTCGGCAGTGTGAACATCAAATACACCCGCCACGCCGTGGCCTGCGGACTAGTGGCCGACCTGGCAGGCATCATCGCTGCCATCTTCATCGGCTACCTCTTCTTCGGGTAAAACAAGAATACTGAAAACGATATGGACTGCTACTTGACATCCGCCTATCTGGCACCGGTACAATACTACACGAAGCTCTTCGCTTGCCGTTGCGCCTTCATCGAAAGTTACGACCACTACATGAAGCAGACCTACCGCAACCGGTGTGTGATAGCCACAGCGGACGGTCCGCTCACGTTGAGCATCCCCACCGAGAAACCCGAGTCGCTGAAGTGTCTGATGAAAGACATCCGCATCTCTGACCACGGCAACTGGCGACATCTGCATTGGACCGCCTTGGAGAGTGCCTACAGCAACAGCCCGTTCTTCGAATATTACCAGGACGATTTCCGACCTTTCTACGAGAAGAAATATCCTTTTCTATACGATTTCAACGAAGAATTGCGCCGCTTGACCTGTCGTCTGATAGATCTCGACCCCGAGGTGTCACCCACGACCGACTACAAGCAACAATTCGCTCCCGATGAGCAGGACTGGCGTGAGCGCATCCACCCCAAGCGCGACTGGCACGAGGACGACACCTTCCACCCCCAACCCTACTACCAAGTCTTCAAGGAACACTACGGCTTCCTCCCCAACCTAAGCATCATCGACCTCCTCTTCAACATGGGTCCCGAAAGCCTTCTGGTGCTTCGCGACAGCGTGAAGGAATGATACCGACAAACCGTTCAAATGCTATAGGATTCGTTACAAAGATTACTTTTTACAAGGATAAGAGAGCAGGGGTTCGGCAAAAAGCACTATTTTTGCCGAACAAGACCAAAAGACATTAAAGGTAATACAATCATGAACGAATTATTTAGTGTAAAAGACAAAGTGGTGGTGATAACCGGCGGAACAGGTGTGCTGGGCAAGTGCATCGCCGAGTACCTGGGCAAAGAAGGTGCCAAGGTGGTGGTGATGGGACGACGCGCCGAGGCAGGCAACGCCATAGTGGAAAACATACGTAAGGCTGGCGGCGAGTCGATGTTCCTCACTACGGACGTGATGAAGGTGGAGGTTGTGGAGCAGAACCTGAAAGACGTGCTTGCAGCCTACGGACGCGTAGACGCACTGCTGAACGCAGCAGGCGGCAACATGCCAGGTGCGACGATTGCTCCCGACGGTACCTTCTTCGACCTGAAGCCTGAAGCTTTCCAGACAGTGCTGAACCTGAACCTTACCGGAACGGTCATCCCCACGCAGGTGTTCCTGAAACCGATGGTGGAGCAGAAGAGCGGTTGCATCGTCAACTTCTCGTCTATGGCGGCCTTCCGTCCGATGACACGCGTCTGCGGTTACGCCGCAGCCAAAGCCGGCATCTCCAACTTTACGGCTTACATGGCCACCGAGGTAGCCTCCAAGTTTGGCGAAGGCATCCGAGTGAACGCCATCGCACCAGGATTCTTCCTGACGGAGCAGAACCGCACCCTGCTGACTAACCCAGACGGCAGCTACACCCAGCGCGGCAACGACGTGATACGCCAGACTCCGTTCAAACGTTTCGGTCAGCCCGAAGAGTTGTGCGGCACCATCCAGTATCTGATTAGCGACGCTTCGAAGTTCGTCACAGGTACCGTGGCCGTGGTGGACGGCGGATTCAACGTCTACGCCATGTAAGCAAGCAACCAGCTGGCGCCACAAGCTTTGTGAACGTCAACCAGATGCCTTGTCAACGAAACGAGAAGGCATCTGACAGAAATGACAAGGCATGCGGCGGAAACCATATCCGAGGAGGCTTTACCGATGAACGTAGGTATAGCCTCCTCTCGTTTTCCCATTTGCCAACGCAAGCACTCTCCTGCCCTCACTCCCTCGTTCAGAACTCCTTGCGGGCACGACCAACATGTCCCGAGCAAGAGATAAAGCGAGGAAATAAAGAAATATTTCTGTAATTGTTTGTCCCGTAAAGGTATTTCATCTAATTTTGCAGCTATTCTATGAGACGACTATCGGCACGTCCGGTTGGTCGTGCATGGAGCTATGAGATAATCAATTCAATTAATAATAAACTAATTTTTCTTTTATGTGGTTAAGTAATTCATCTATTGGAAGGAAAGTGGTGATGAGCGTTACCGGTATCGCCCTAATCCTGTTTCTTACATTTCACATGTCGATGAACCTTGTCGCACTGATTTCGGCAGAAGGTTACAATATGATTTGTGAGTTTCTTGGAGCCAATTGGTACGCGTTGATAGCAACGGTAGCTTTGGCGGCACTGATGGTGATTCACATCATCTACGCTTTCTGGTTAACAATGCTGAACCGGAAGGCCCGCGGCAGCGAACACTATGCCGTGCAGGCAAAGCCGAAGCAAGTGGAATGGGCATCGCAGAACATGCTGGTGCTGGGTATCATCGTCATCCTTGGCCTGATTCTTCACCTGAAGGACTTCTGGTACAACATGATGTTCGCCGAACTGATAGGCAACCCCATCCTGGGCGGTCTGGAAGCTACCGACGGCTACGGATACATCGAGAAGACCTTCTCTTGCCCCGTGTTCGTAGTACTCTACCTGGTATGGTTCGCAGCTCTGTGGTTCCACCTCACACACGGATTCTGGAGCGCTATGCAGACCTTCGGTTGGAACAACAAGATTTGGTTTGAGCGTTGGCGCATCATCGGCAACGTATGGGCCACCCTCCTGTTCCTCGGCTTCGCCGTTGTAGCAATCGCCTTCTACGTGAAGTCCCTCGGCTGCGGTGTATGCTGTGCTGCTTGATTCATTAACATGTAAACATTAAACTGTAAATATTATGGCTACCATAGATTCAAAAATTCCTGAAGGCCCTGTGGCTGAGAAATGGACCAATTATAAAGCTCACCAAAAGTTGGTGAACCCCGCTAACAAACGCCGTCTCGACATCATCGTTGTAGGTACAGGCTTGGCAGGTGCTTCTGCTGCCGCCTCACTGGGCGAGATGGGTTTCCGGGTGTTGAACTTCTGTATTCAGGACTCTCCGCGCCGCGCACACTCTATCGCTGCACAGGGAGGTATCAATGCCGCAAAGAACTACCAGAACGACGGCGACTCAGTCTATCGTCTGTTCTACGATACCGTGAAGGGCGGTGACTACCGTGCCCGCGAGGCCAATGTGTACCGCTTGGCAGAAGTATCGAACAACATCATCGACCAATGTGTGGCACAGGGTGTTCCCTTCGCCCGCGAATATGGCGGCACACTAGCCAACCGTTCATTCGGTGGCGCCCAGGTGAGCCGTACGTTCTACGCCAAAGGCCAGACGGGACAGCAGCTGCTGTTGGGTGCTTACTCCGCACTGAGCCGTCAGGTGAACGCAGGCACCGTGAAGCTCTACACCCGCTACGAGATGGAAGAGCTGGTCATCATCGACGGACGTGCACGCGGTATCATCGCCAAGAACCTGGTGACAGGTAAACTGGAGCGTTTCGCTGCCCACGCAGTGGTGATCGCTACCGGTGGTTACGGAAACGCCTATTTCCTCTCTACCAACGCCATGGCCTGCAACTGCTCGGCAGCTATGCAGTGCTACCGTAAGGGTGCTTACTTCGCTAATCCCTCATACGTACAGATTCACCCGACCTGTATCCCCGTTCACGGCGACAAGCAGTCGAAGCTGACGCTGATGTCTGAGTCGCTCCGTAACGACGGACGCATCTGGGTTCCGAAGAAGCTCGAAGATGCCAAGAAGTTGCAAGAGGGTACGCTGAAAGGTAGCGACATTCCCGAAGAGGACCGCGATTACTACCTGGAGCGCAGATACCCGGCCTTCGGTAACCTCGTGCCGCGCGACGTGGCTTCACGTGCCGCCAAAGAGCGTTGCGACAAGGGCTACGGCGTGAACGCAACCGGTCTGGCTGTGTTCCTCGACTTTAGTGAGGCTATCAACCGCCTTGGTCTCGACGTGGTTCGCCAACGTTACGGCAACCTCTTCGATATGTACGAGGAGATTACAGACGTTAACCCAGGCGAGCTTGCCAAAGAGATTAACGGCGAAAAATACTACAACCCGATGATGATCTATCCGGCTATCCACTACACAATGGGTGGCATCTGGGTCGACTACGAACTGCAGACCGCCATCAAGGGTCTGTTCGCTATCGGCGAGTGCAACTTCTCCGACCACGGTGCCAACCGTCTGGGAGCTTCCGCTCTGATGCAAGGTTTGGCCGATGGATACTTCGTGTTGCCTTACACCATCCAGAACTATCTGTCCGACCAGATTACCGTTCCCCGCTTCTCTACCGACCTGCCCGAATTCGCCGAGGCCGAGAAGGCTGTCAACGCCAAGATAGACCGTTTGATGAGCATCCAGGGTAACGAGTCGGTAGACTCTATCCACAAGAAACTGGGTCACATCATGTGGGAATATGTCGGCATGGGCCGTACGGCCGAAGGTCTGAAGAAAGGCCTTGAAGAGATAAAGAAAATCCGCGAGGAGTTCAACAAGAATCTGTTTATCCCCGGTAGCAAGGACGGCATGAACACAGAGCTCGACAAAGCCATCCGCCTGGAGGACTTCATCACGATGGGCGAGCTGATCGCTTACGATGCGCTGAGCCGTAACGAGAGCTGCGGCGGCCACTTCCGCGAGGAGTACCAGACCGAAGAGGGCGAAGCCAAGCGCGACGACGAGAACTACTTCTACGTAGGTTGCTGGGAGTACCAAGGAAGCGACGAGAAAGCTCCTGAGCTCATCAAAGAGCCGCTTCAATACGAGGCTATCAAAGTACAGACCCGTAACTATAAGAGCTAATGGGTAAGTTAAACAATTAAAGATTCAATGAACAATGGAGAAAAATATAAGTTTCACACTGAAGATTTGGCGCCAGAATGGACCGAAGGAGAAAGGCCATTTTGAAACATACCAGATGAAAGATATCCCCGGCGACACCTCTTTCCTGGAGATGCTGGATATCCTCAACGAACAGCTCGTCAGCGAGCGCAAAGAGCCTGTTGTGTTTGACCACGATTGTCGTGAGGGCATTTGCGGAATGTGTTCACTCTACGTTAACGGTCACCCGCACGGACCTGCCACAGGTGCCACTACCTGCCAGCTCTACATGCGTCGTTTCAACGATGGCGACACGATTACCGTGGAGCCTTGGCGTTCTGCCGGATTCCCTGTCATCAAGGACTTGATGGTAGACCGCTCGGCTTACGACAAGATTATGCAGGCCGGAGGTTACATCAGCGTACGTACAGGTTCGGCAGAAGATGCCAACAACATCCTCATCCCGAAGGCAGCAGCCGACGAGGCTATGGACTCAGCAACCTGCATCGGTTGCGGTGCCTGCGTGGCAGCCTGCAAGAACGGATCGGCCATGTTGTTCGTGTCGGCTAAGGTGAGCCAGCTGGCCCTGCTCCCGCAAGGTAAGGTGGAGGCCGCACGCCGTGCCAAAGCCATGCTGAGCAAGATGGACGAGCTGGGCTTCGGTAACTGTACCAACACCCGCGCCTGCGAGGCCGAGTGTCCTAAATGCGTATCGATTAGCAATATCGCCCGTTTGAACCGCGAGTTTATCAAGGCTAAACTGAAAGACTGATAATCTGTTCAAACGATATAAAGAAGGGTGAGCCGCAAGGCCCACCCTTCTTGGTTATGCCAAGCAGCGCTCCATTGATGGAGCCTCTGCCCGGCTGCTTATGGAAGGTTTTCAATTCGTGCGGATGATCAGTTGGTGTACTCGAAGGAGTCCACATCGACATAACCGCCCGTGGAGCGTGTCGCATAGTTGAAGATGGCAAACTTGCTGCCCATGAACATGCGTCTGTAGTCGAAGACCATCTTCACCGGCGAGCCTACAGGGGTCCACGACTTGCCATCGAGGCTGTAATAGAAGCGTGCATAGTCCTGTCCGTACGTGAAGTCACCGTCCACACGCAGATAGACCGTGTTCTGCTTCAGGGGGATGCGTGCCTGCTCGGTAACGTCTACCCTACTGATGGCATGCTTGGGCTCTGCGAATACGCTTTTCTGTTCGCTCATGACGAGGTAGAGCTTCTTGCCGTTCTTCTCAATGGTGAGCACGCCGCTGTCGCCATTGAAGACGGAGAGTCCGGTGCGGTCGCCATCCTTCATTCCTTTCAACGACAGACAGACCGTTCCGCTGCATTTCGGTCCTGCCATACGTTGGGTCAGCGTGTTGGGTGCCACGAACAGATTGTCCACCACCCGAGCTGTCTTCAAGCGAAGGTAGCCCGGCCGCTCGGTAAGGCTCCAGGCCTCATCCACGGGGTTGTGGTTCCATTGCCAATAGAGGGAGAGCTTGGGGGCCGAGAAATCGTCCGAGCCGCAGATTCCATCCATAGAAATATAGGATAGCGATGCGTCATTGGGAATCTTCCCGTCCTTATCGCCCAGCATGGGCCATCCGTCGGCTGTCCATGTGCAAGGCATCAGGCAAGGCACACGGCCCACACCGCCACGGTCCTGGAATATCAGTCCGTACCACTGACCATCCATGCCATCGACGATACAGCCTTGGCCTACGCCGCCATACTGCTCGAAGGCGGTCTCCAGGATGACGCGTTTCTCATAAGGCCCGGTGATGCTGTCGGCACGATAGCACACCTCACGGCGCAAACGGCCGGGGATGCTCCAGTCCATCGAGATCATCAGCAGGTAGTACTTCCCATTGTGTTTGATGACCGAGCTTCCCTCGAGGAGGCCCTGCTCGTCAGCATCACGCTCAAATATCTTCTGATTGACACCGCCAGGTAACACATCGGTCAGGTCGGGTTTCAGCTCGGTGAGCTGGCCCGTACCATGGAACAGATACACCCGTCCGTCATCGTCGAAGAAGAGCGAAGCGTCGTGGTGATGCGGGGGACGTGAGACGAGTGTCCAAGGTCCGGCAGGGTCCGTTGCCGTGTAGACGAAGCCCCGTCCCGGCGCACCATTGGCTCCGAACCACACGTAGAACTTGCCATCGTGGTAGCGGATGGACGAGGCCCATTGTCCCTTACCGTAGGCAGTGCCGTCCAGCAGATCATAGCGGGGACCATCGTCGATGCGGGGAAACACGTAACTGATGGTTTCCCAATGCTTCATGTCCGGCGAACGCATGATGGGTGCTCCCGGCATGAGGTGCATCGTAGTGGATATCATGTAGAAGTAATCGCCGGCCCGGCAGACTGACATGTCTGGCACATCTGCATAAAGGATAGGGTTGCGATATTGCGCCCGTGTCGGCAGCGACGTGCACAACACCACGAGAGCGCATAATGCGATAGCTTTTAGTTTCTGCATAGTCTTCTATGATTTTAGATGCTACAAAAGTAGGCAATGAAATCATAGAAAACGGAAGAAACATGTTGCATCTTCATATGAAAAATGTTACACGTTTCTCTGAATAAGCTGTTTCGTTAATATGCTTGCTCGTGCACGCCCTTTACGGCACGTCCGCTAGGGTCGTTCTGGTTCTTGAAGGCTGCATCCCAAGCCAGAGCCTCAGCCGACGAACAGGCTACGCTGGGCACGCTGGGGACACTCTTGGCAGCGGAAGCACTGGGGAAATGCTCCTCGAAGATGATACGATAGTAATACTCCTCCTTGTTCATAGGCGGATTGATAGGGAACCGTTCGGCTGCGCGCGCCAACTCCTCATCGCTCACAGCAGCTGACGTGATGGCCTTCAAAGTGTCAATCCAACTGTAGCCCACGCCATCGCTGAACTGTTCCTTCTGGCGCCAAGCGACACTCTCGGGAAGCATGTCGGCAAAGGCGGTGCGCACGATGCGCTTCTCAATCTCCTTGCCCGGGCACATCTTCGCCTTCGGGTTGAGGCGCATGGCCACGTCCAGAAACTCCTTGTCGAGGAAGGGCACACGGCCCTCCACACCCCATGCGGAGAGCGCCTTGTTGGCCCGCAGGCAGTCGTACAGATAGAGCTTGCTAAGTTTGCGCACCGTCTCTTCGTGGAAAGCTTTCGCATCGGGGGCTTTGTGGAAGTACAGATAGCCGCCGAACACCTCGTCGGCACCCTCACCGCTCAGCACCATCTTGATGCCCATGCTCTTGATGACACGCGCCAACAGGTACATCGGCGTAGAGGCGCGCACGGTGGTGACGTCGTACGTCTCGATGAAATAGATTACGTCACGTATGGCATCCAGTCCCTCCTGAATGGTGTAATTGATCTCGTGATGCACCGTGCCGATGAAGTCGGCCACCTCTCGAGCTTTGGCCAAGTCGGGGGCGCCCTTAAGGCCGATGGCAAAGGAGTGTAGCTGTGGCCACCAGGCATCGGTCTGTTGGTCGTTCTCCACCCGTTTGGCGGCATATTTCTTGGCTATGGCAGAGATGACGGAACTGTCCAGTCCACCAGACAACAGCACACCATAGGGCACGTCGCTCATCAGCTGACGTTTCACGGCAGCCTCGAGGGCATCGTGCACAGCCTGCCCGGAGGCGGGGTTGTCCTTCACCGCATCATACTGGAACCAGTCGCGCGTGTACCAGCGTTTCATCTCTCCCTCGCGGCTCCAATAGTAGTGTCCGGGGAGGAAAGGTTCGTATTCATCGCAGAATCCCTCCAGAGCCTTCAGTTCGCTGGCCACATAGACTTTGCCGTCGGCATCCTTTCCTATATATAAAGGTATAACACCGATGGGGTCGCGGGCAATGAGGAACTCGTCCTTCGCCTCGTCGTAGAGCGCAAAGGCGAAGATGCCGTTCAGCTCCTCCAGGAAAGGGATGCCCTTGTCGCGATAGAGAGCGAGTATCACCTCGCAGTCCGAACCCGTCTGGAACTCATAATTGCCGGCGTAGCGGCCGCGTATGTCCCGATGGTTATAGATTTCACCATTCACTGCAAGTATCTGCTTACGGTCCGTACTGAAGAGCGGCTGTCCGCCCGACTCAGGATCGACGATGGAAAGGCGTTCGTGTGCCAATATGGCCCGTCCGCCACAGTAAATACCACTCCAGTCCGGTCCGCGGTGACGGATCTTCTGGGACATTCGCAGCGCCTTGGTACGCAAGGCGGCAGTCTGTCGGTCGATATTGAATATTCCTACAATTCCACACATGGTCTTAATCGTATTTGTTGATTGATATATCCAATTATCTGGAGATGACAAACACCAGCGGCTCATCGGTCACTGATGCCGGTCCTTCCCCCGAAGAATCTCGTATTTATTCTATGTGTTTAGTTATATCGTTTACGTTCGCAAATCAAGTTAATGGAATCGAAACGGCCGGGACTAAGGCCGATACTCCCGTTTAAACCGTTTACAAATTCCGTTTCATTCTCTCTCTATCATTCACGCAATAATGTCATTACAACCTTTCAGTCCATTCGCACCTATCGGCCAGGTGCCTCTCTCCTCTCTCAAATAAATAACTAATACCTATCCCCAAAGTACCCTCGTTTAGTTATATCTGTACTTTGATTTCGATGCAAAGATAGGCGGATAGTCAGTATGCAACAAGAAATAACGATATTTTGTCCATATTAATCTTAGTCAACTTTCTTTTTAGAATAGCAATACCCGTATTTAGCATAAATATGTAATCATATATATAGTATATCTTAACAGTTGTAAGCGGTATCCGTACAACACACTTTCATAAACACGCTGATTACCGAAGAAGAGCCACTTGTTGAATATTATTTGACGACATTTACTATCTTTGTGATATGACAAACGGACGTTGAACGTACAAATTCACACGTCCCATTGCGTTACTCCTATACCTTATTATATAGGAGTAACGTGATGGGGCGTAATAGGGAGCAATGTGTCAGGCTATGCTTTGGCAGAGAGCACTTGTTGCAGATCGTCGCCGGAGGGACTCTGGAACAAGCGCAACCCGAATTGGGGGAGTATGGCCAACACATGGTCGAAGATGTCCGCCTGTATATGCTCGTAAGGTACCCAGTTGGTGTTGGTGGTAAAGAAGTAGAGTTCGAGGGGTAGGCCTTGGGGCGTTGGCTGCAGTTGACGCACCATAAGCATCATCTCGCTGTTTACCTTCGACGATTCGCTCAGGTAGCGTTCCAGAAAGCGACGGAACACACCCAAGTTGACGGTCTCTGCCGTGGCCTCATCGGCCGACACCCATCCCTTCGCCACGAAGCGTTGCAGTTCATCCGGGGTACAGAAGCGAATGGTGCGCACATCGATGTAGATAGAGCGCTTCACACGTCGTCCACCGCTCTGCTGCATATTGCGCCAGTTCCTGAACGAGTCACTCACCAGGGTATAGGGAGGTATGGTGGTGATGGTGTTGTCCCAGTTGCGTACCTTCACGGTAGTGAGGGTCACCTCGGTGACAATACCGTTGGCACCGGACTTGTCCATAGTAATCCAGTCACCGGGACGAAGCATATCGTTGGCAGAGAGCTGCACGCCGGCCACAAGGCCCACAATGGTGTCCTTGAAGATGAGCATGAGCACCGTGGCTGCAGCGCCCAAACCAGTGAAGAGCACGACGGGACTCTTGTCGATAAGCACACTCACGATACCAATGACTCCCAAGAAGATGGTGATAATCTTCAGCATCTGATAGACCCCCTTCAGCGGACGGTCCTTCAGCTCTTTGTGCTGTGCGGAGAGGTTGTAGAGCGCCGTGAGGAACGAGCAGATGAGCTTCAGCGTGGCGGCGATGATGTAGACCAGGCTTATCTTCATGAGGAAGTGGAGCCACGAGGGTACATCGGAGAAGGCGAAAGGCAGCAGTACGTAGATGAAGATGGAGGGCACGATGTGGCAGAGGTTGTTGAGCACCTTGTCGGAGAGGAGGATGTCGTCCCACGTGGCCTTGGTGGAGGCCACCACCCGCTTGACGACGGGCACTATCATCTTGCGGCAGATGAAGTCTGTCAGATAAGCCACGAAGATGATGAGCAGAATGACCAACAGCCGTTGGGTGAGGCTGATAGACTCCTGATTCATACCATATTCCGAGAGCAGTGTTCCGATGTCCTGCAAGAGTGAGTTGTTCATTGTCCGTTACTGTTAGCTATGAATGGATTAAATGGTGATAAGTCGGTATTTGTTGCCGGGCAGTGCCTGCACCACCCCTTTGAGTTCCATCTCGAAGAGCAGAGCGCTCAGCTTGTTGACAGCCATCTCAGCCTTCACGCTGAGCTCGTTAAGCGGGCATCCGTCGGGCATGGTCTCCAGCAGCGTGGCGACAACCTGCTCCTCGTTGCTCAAGTCGGGGAAGAGCTGCAGTTGTACGGGCTTGGTCACGCGGGTCTGCACATCCCATTGCATGGCTTTCACAAACTCCTCGGCCGACTGGATGAGGGCGGCCTTGTTGTCGCGTATCAGCGCGTTGCAACCCATCGAGAAGGGGTCGTCGCACCGACCGGGGAAGGCAAAGCAGTCGCGGTCATACCCCACGGCGAGGTCGGCCGTTATCAGGGCGCCGCCCTTGGTGGCACTCTCCACCACGATGGTAGCGTCGCACATGCCCGCCACTATGCGGTTGCGCATCACAAAGTTCTGGCGGTCGGGGTTGGTGCCGCTCGGGAACTCGGTGAGCAGTCCGCCGTGCTGCAACATCTGCACCGCCGTCTGTCGATGTACGGAGGGATAGATGCGGTCGAGCCCATGGGCCAACACACCCACCGTATTGAGTCCTACGCTCAGAGCCGCGCGATGGGCATTGATGTCGATGCCGTAGGCCAGTCCGCTGACCACCAGCACGTCGGGACAGAGTCGCTTCAAGTCGCGCAGGAAGGCATCGCAAACCCGACGGCCATAGTCGGTGCAATGGCGGGTACCCACCATGTTGATGACCTTCAACTGATTGAGGGGCGTGTTTCCTTTATAATACAGCAGTATAGGCGAGTCGCTGCATTCGCGCAGGCGCGAGGGGAAGTCGGCATCGAAGTAACCCAGACAGGTGATGGTGTTCTTCTGCACAAACTCCACCTCCCGCTTCGCACTCTCGAAGGTGGCAGGGCAGTCGAGCGCGTCCACCAGTTTATCGGACCCCTGCACCAGACTGGGCAGTTCTTTGCGCCGTTCGAAGATGGCCACGGCACTGCCGCAAGCCTTCATCAGCTTGTGTATGCCCGCCAACCCGAGTCCCGGTATGCGCGACAGCACGATGGTATGTAACAGCTCCTGCTCAGTCATGCATATAGGGGGCAAAGATTTGATCGAACAAGGCACAGTCACTCAGTCGTCCGTTCACCAGTGATACCACCTCGACGGACGACTTGATGGCCATCTTCATGTCCGGCAGACGGAAGATGTCCTGGTAGAACACATACTTGATGCCCTCTTTCTTCAGATAGAGCTTCGACACGAACTCTTCGCCGCTCCGCAAGGGAGTCTTGAAGGCGATGTTGATGCGTGCCACCACGGGGTCGATGCCCTCGGCATGAAGTTTGGCGAAGCTGACACCCGTGGAGAGGAGAAACTCGTGGCGGGTATGTTCCAAGTAGTGTTGATAGTTGGCATTGTTGACAATGCCCTGCAAGTCGCACTCATAGTCGCGCACTTTCAGTTTCAGTTCGTAGATATATTTGTCCATAATTGCTGCAAAGTTAATTTATTCTGTGGAAGAACCGTTCAAAGCGATAACCCGAGAGGAGACTCTCCGACGGGTCCTTGGAGAACCACACCAGGACGGCCCTGCCTATGATGCACTCCTTGGGCACAAAGCCGAACAGGCGCGAGTCGCAGAGGCTCATGGAATTGTTGGAGGCCATCCAGTAATAGTCTTTGGTAAAGCGGTAACTGGCTACGGGACGGCCGTCGACCAACAGCGTGTCGCCTTTCACCTCGGCCCGGCGTCCCTCGTGCATCACGATGGTGTTGCGCAGCAGCATCACGTTCCACGGGCGCACCCTCACGGCGATGCCTTTGCCCGGCACCACAAAGTCGTGCACCGCGTCGGAGTCGGCAGTCTGCACACTGCGGAACTGCACCTGTGGGCCCAGCAGACGCTTCACGGCGTTGATCTCGCACCGGCTGAAGCTGCGCAGATAATCGCCCTGGTCGTAGCCCACCAGTGTATTGTCCTCGATGCCTGCCTGGCGGATGGCCTGCGTCACCAGTGTCTCCTGCTGGCCGGGATAAGCATAGAGGTATTTACTGTCGGGGGTCAGCTCGTCGGCGTCGGTGAGTATCAGCTCGTCGGTGAGGCGAAGCGTGTCGCCCGGCAGTCCCACACAGCGGTTGATGAAGATGTCGCCCCCGTCCTGCAACGTCTGCTGGGCGGATGGGCGGTTGAAGAGGACGATATCGTTGCGGCGCACCGGAGCCTCAGCCCAGCGGTGATAGCCGAAGATGGAAGCCAAAGGGGTGCGGTAGCCGTAGCTCCAGCGGTTCACTATCACCCGGTCGCCCCGGTACAGGGTGTTCTCCATCCCCGTGGAGGGGATGGTACACGAGGTGAAGGCCACCAGTTTCACTAGCAGCACCGCCACCACGGCAACGAGCAATGTTTTCAATAGCGAACGCATGACAGTGTCAATTTATCGGAGCCACTCCCCTACTGGATGATGTCACTTGATGTTGTCAACCCACTTGAAGAAACGGTTCCAGCGAATCTTGCCATCGAACCATCCACAGTCCTTGTCCAGCGAGAGCCACACCACGATGGGCTTACCCACGATGTGGTCCTCGGGCACGAAGCCCCAGAAGCGTGAGTCAGCGGAGTTGTGGCGGTTGTCACCCATCATCCAGTAGTAGTCCATGCGGAAGGTATATTTGTTCGTCTGCTCGCCGTTGATGAAGATTTTACCGTCCTTCGCCTCCAGCTTGTTGCCCTCGTACACGGCGATAGGCCGTTCGTAGAGGGGCAGGTTCTCGTCGGTCAATTCGATGGTTTCGCCCTTCTTCGGTATCCACACGGGGCCGTAGTTGTCTACGGTCCAACCAGTGTAGGCGGTTATCGGGTAGAGCTGCTCGGCAAAGGATTCGTTGGCGGAGATGCTCTGCACCAGCTCTTTGTGAGCCAGCAAGGCATCGTGGGCTTTCTTGGTAAGAGGCATGGAGTAGAGCGTCTGCTCTTGGTTGTGCGAAGAGGCGTCCTCGTCGGATATGCCCAATTCACGCCGCAGCGCCTCCGGTATCGGTCCGTTGGTGCGCACCGTGTAGCCATACTGCACATTCTCCGGCTCCCGGTTAGCCACACCATCCAGGTAGATGACGCGGTCCTTTATCTGCAGCGTCTGTCCGGGCAAGCCCACGCAGCGTTTTACGTAGTTCTCGCGACGGTCCACGGGACGCCACATCACCTTGCCGAATTCCTCGGGGTGTTGGCTGATGTACTTCCGGCCTTCGCTGCAGTAGAACTGTAGTACCATGCGTTGCTGCGCACGGCTCAGGCTGTCCAGCTGAGGTTTCTCGGGATAGAGTTGCTCGCCCACCTGGTAGCACATGCCATAGTAGTCCGCGGCTTGGTAGGCGGGGTTGGCCACCACCGTGTCGCCCGACGGGTAGTTGAACACCACGATGTCGTTGAGCTGCACCTGTCCCGTGCCTTTCACACGGCGGTATTTCCACTGCGGCCATTCGATGTACGACTTGCAGTTCAGTATGGGCAGCGTATGCTGGGTCAGCGGCATGGAGAGCGGAGTCTGCGGCACACGCGGTCCGTAGCTCAGCTTGCTCACGAAGAGGTAATCGCCCGTCAGCAACGACTTCTCCAACGAGGAGGTGGGTATCACATAATTCTGGAAAGCATAGATGTTCACAAAGTAAACAGCAACCAGCGCAAAGACGATGGCGTCAACCCAGCTCATGGCGTTCCGACCATTCTTGTTCTTCAACGATTTCCACCAGGTCCAGGGAATGATGCGTGTGATGTAGGAATCAAAGATGAAAGGCAGCACGATGAGTCCCCACCAGCTCTCCACCCACCAGAGGAAAAGCAGATAGAGTATGGCCACTATGGCGAACTTTATCCAGTCGCGTCTCTTGCAATGTTGTATTCTTTCTAACATACGCTGTTCTGTCGTTTGGCTTTAAAAATGAAATAAATCCTTCATGCCCAGGAAACCACTGTGCTGAGCGGTATATTCGGCCGCCAGCACGGCTCCGAGGGCAAATCCCTTGCGGTTCTTCGCATCGTGGGTGATGATGATGTTGTCGGCCTCCGACTCGTAGCGGATGGTGTGTATGCCCGGCACCTCGCCCTCGCGGATGGAGCTGACGCAGAGCTCGTCGGGAGCGCACTGGTCGCTGCCCACGACCGACCCGTCTGGCTGACACAGTGTACCCCTCACCCATTTCGTCTTGCGGTCGATGTTGGCCAGGATGCCTTCGGCCAGTGTGATGGCAGTGCCGCTGGGAGCGTCCAGCTTGTGGATGTGGTGCGTCTCGCTCATGGTCACGTCGTAGCCGGGGAACTGGTTCATAATCTTGGCCAGGTAGTCGTTCACCGCCGAGAAGATGGCCACGCCCAGACTGAAGTTCGACGACCAGAAGAGGGTCTTGCCCTCCTCGTCGCACAGGCGGCGTATCTCGTCGCCGTGTTCGGCCATCCAGCCCGTGCTGCCCGACACCACTTTCACCCCGGCCTCGAAGGCCTTCATGTAGTTTTGGTAAGCTACCATAGGAGCGGTGAACTCGATGGCCACATCGGCACTCTTGAAGGCGTCCGACTTGAAGTCCTCCTGGTTGTCGACATCGATGATACTCACAATCTCGTGTCCTCTACTGCGGGCTATCCGTTCTATCTCGTGCCCCATCTTTCCATATCCAATCAATGCTATTCTCATGTCATTTGCAATTAAATGTGGCAAAGATAATTTTTATTCGCCACATTTATTTACTTTTGCGCTATACATATAACCTCAATTAACATGGAACAACTCCTACACTATGCTTGGAAGCATAAAATCTTTCCGCTGAAAGACCTGCTGACCACCGACGGGAAGCGGGTGGAAGTGATAGATGTAGGGTTGCACAACACCAACGCAGGCCCGGACTTCTTCAATGCCAAGATAAAGATTGACGGCACTTTATGGGTAGGCAACGTGGAGATTCACATCTGCTCGTCGGACTGGTACCGCCACGGACATCAGTACGACGCCGCTTACAACAACGTCATCCTGCACCTGGCCCAGTCGGTCGATACAGACGTTGTCCGCCAGAACGGCCTGCCCGTGCCGCAGATGCAGTTCACCTGTCCCCCGTCGCTAGCCGCTCACTACGAGGAGCTGCGTCACTCGGACATGTACCCTGCCTGCTTCCGCATCATCGGCGACCTGCCCACCATGCTCACCCACAGTTGGATGAGCCGCCTGCAGTCGGAGCGGTTGGAGCAGAAGACCCGTCAGGTGACCGAGCGGCTCAAGCGGTGCAACAGCAACTGGGAGGAGGCTTTCTTCATCACCCTGGCCAGGAACTTCGGGTTCAGCATCAACGCCGAGGCCTTCGAGCGGTGGGCAGGCAACGTGCCCTTCAAGGCGGTGGACAAGTACCGCGACAACCTGTTCCAGGTGGAGGCCATCTTCTTCGGCCAGGCGGGGTTCTTAAGTCAGGACATCCACGACGACTATTATCAGAAGCTGCAAAAGGAGTACGCCTACCTCTCGCATGTGTTCGACCTGCGTCCGATGGACCTTTCGGTGTGGCGGCTCCTGCGTTTGCGGCCAGGCAACTTCCCCCACATCCGCATGGCGCAACTGGCCAAACTCTACCATCAGTCACAAGGGTTGCTGTCGCAACTGCTGGAGGCCACCTCGCTGGAGCAAGTACGCTCGTTCCTCGCCATCGACACCTCGCCCTATTGGGACACACACTACCGCTTTGGCGCCGCCTCACCGGAGCAGAAGAAGGTGATGAGCCAAAGCTCCATCGACTTGATTGTCATCAACACCGTCTGCACGTTCCTCTTCGCCTACGGACGCTACCGCGACGGCGAGGCACTCTGCCAGCGCGCCCTTCGCTTCCTGGAGACACTGAAGCCAGAGAACAATCACATCACCCGCATGTGGGAACAGTGTGGGCTAAAGGCCGAAAGTGCCGCCGACTCGCAAGCGCTCATCCAACTGCAAAAGGAGTATTGCGACCGCAAGCGCTGCCTCTACTGCCGGTTCGGCTACGAGTTCCTGCGGCAGAAAAAAAGCTGACCGCCGGCCCAGCCCACCTCGCTGGCCTGGGCCAGTAGCATCCATCCAAACAAGGAAAACACACCAGGTGTGCGCTCATCACCATTAGCCGCGACAGACAGTATACTCATCACATTCTCTTCTCAGCATGCATTGTAATCGATTAACAGTGTATACGAAAACGTGTAAACCTCCGTGCATACACGTTGCAGACCCCCGTCATGATGAGTGAATGGCAGTTGTCAAACACGTGTACGGCAGTTGTCAAACACGTGTACGGCAGTTGTCAAACAC